>CAYRPL010000065.1:0-9196 GCA_964426045.1 uncultured Alistipes sp.
ACTGAGCAACCTTTGCTTCGTAGTCTGACTTAATAAAGCACTCACCCATGTAATAAACCTCTTCACTGCTTGGGGTTACCGTCAGGCTGAAGGATCTCTCAGTTACATCGGCAGCAAAATCAAAGGAGATGGCCGGAGTTGATGTCGAAGGCAGGGTCTTAAACTCGTAGGTTATAATATCCGACAGAGCGTCGCAGGTATACATATCAAGCATATAAGTCACTACAACAAACTCTGTGTCTGCAGGAAGACTATTATAGGTAGTCGACCACACACCTTTGTGAGCAAAGTATCCGTATGAGGCATAGAACGAAAGAGTTTGCTCCATTGTTCCCAACGAATTGGTGGGGTCGGAGAGGAATGCTGTCATATATGTATCAATTGACCCATACTGAGCAACCTTTGCTTCGTAGTCTGACTTAATAAAGCACTCACCCATGTAATAAACCTCTTCACTGCTTGGGGTTACCGTCAGACTGAAGGAACTCTCAGTTACATCGGCAGCAAAATCAAAGGTGATGGCCGGTTCGGGTTCTGAAGCTTCTATCGGATAGATGTCGGCAGCATAGTCGCTCCAACCCTCGGCCGACTTGTATGCTTCCAACGACTCGGCAGGGACATAGATCTTGCGACCTTCGGCATTTTTTGCAAACACATATACTCCCATTGTTGGAGGTGTGGTCGAAAGGCAATAGACTTCTTCAAGTGACGATGCTGTATTGAAGGCTCCGTTGCCAATAGATATAACACTAGCCGGAATCTCAATGCGTTGCAAATTTGTACACTCGGCGAAAGCAGCATCGCCCAACATCTCTACTCCCTCTTCAAGGGTTACATCGGACAAGTTAGAACAGAGCCAGAAAGCCTCCTGGCCAACTTCTTTCACATTCGAGGGGATAGTTACTTCGGAAAGGCTTGTACAACCATAGAACGCTTTCTTCCCAATCGTCGAAACGCCCCTCCCCAATTTTAAATTAGAAAGACTTGTACATTCATAAAATGCGGCGGTATCGATATTTTCCACATTATCTCCAATAATTATTTCTTGTAGATACGGGCATGAGTAGAAAGCTCCGTATCCAATTTTTACGATATTGTCAGGTATAATAATTGTTTTTATTCCGGTAAATGAAAGCATATACTCACTAAACTCTGTTATACCCGTACCAATAGTGACATTCTCTAAATTTACACAAGCTGAAAATACTGATTTACCAATCGTAGTAACACTATTAGGAATAACAATTGAAGTTAACCCAGAGCAATAGAAAAATGCATCCTCGTCAATTGTTATTACACTATCGGGAATAGTTACTGTTTCCAAATTATTACAACCATAAAATACCGTTTTCCCAATGGATTTTACTCCCGAACGAATGTATAAGTTCTTTAAATTTACACAATTTACAAATAGGTTATCAGATATACGTGTAACACCAGATCCTATAGTTGCACTTGACAGATTGCTACAATCCTGGAAAGCTCCGATGCCAACCGTCCTGACAAAATCTGGAATCACGATATTCTCCAGTGCTTCGCATCCATAAAAAGCTCCCTCACCGATTCTCGATAATGTGCTTGGAAGAGTTATCTGTTTCAAACTGGAGCAATCCAAAAACGCATAATTCCCCAAATCTCTAACGCCTTCTTCAATGTTGATAGTTTGCAAATTCGCACAAAAGCCAAAAGCTCCAATATCAATTTTTTCAACCGATGAAGGAATTAAAACCTCCTCTAAGTTCGAACATTGAGAAAATGCTTGTTCGTCTACGCTGGTTACACCTTCGGGAATAACAATGCTTTTAAGATTTGTTGCGCCTAAAAATGCCATTACGCCGATTTTGGAGACATGCGTGTGGAATACAATCTCACCCTCGCCATTTTCGTATGTGTTAGATACAATATTTGCTCCAAATACATCTGATTTATAGGGCTCTACGATTTTCCCATCAGTTGATGTATAGCGTATAGTTCTCCAATCATCAGACTCATTCAACCCCAACAAATCGTCTTTGTATTTTTTCCAACGAGCGTGGTTTTTGTAGGATTCGAGTGATTCATTGGGAACAAAAATTTTTCTACCACTTGAATTTGCAGTAAAAATGGAAACTACCTCTGTTGTCTCCGGTGGTGTAACTGGATAACAAAGCACGTTCAATAATTCGGGACAAGACATAAATGCAGCTTCTCCCATATATGTGACACTTGCAGGAATGTTAACATACTTTAATTCGGCACAATTATAAAATGCGCCATCACCAATATGTGTTACATTGTTGCCAATATGAATCTCTTCGAGTGCATTATTGAAGGAAAATGCATAACTTTCTATGTGCGTAACACTTTCAGGAATTGATATATCAGATAATAAAGTACAATGTTGGAATGCATATTCGTCAATTATGGTTACGGTGTTTGGAATAGTTATCTTTTCGATATATTCACACGTAAAGAAAGATGCGTTACCAATCGTTTTTACACCATTCGGAATCGAATATTCGGTTATTCCATTTGGTGCAAAACACAATAGTACATCGTCTTTAATCAAACAACGGTTATCTTCAGATGCGTATTTCCCATAAAAAGCAGACAAGTTTCCACATGCCCAAAATGCGCTTTCTCCAATAGACTCTATAACGTCAGGAAGAGTTATGGCGGAAAGATTTTTGCGCTCTCGGAAAGCGTTTACACCAATTTTTGTTATAGTTTCATCAAACACAATCACGCCTCGGCCGTTTTCGTAGGTGTTCGACGTGATTTTGGCATTAAAGGCTGATGTTGAAGGTTCCACTACCTTACCGTCCGTCGAAGTGTACCAGATTTCATTGTCGGCGGGGCCGGGGATGATGTCGATTTGCTCGGAGTAGGAGTCGGTAAGCGACTCGGCCTCGGTGATTTGGCTCTGGACAAAGGCTCGCACATAGTAGGACTTATGGGGCTCCAAGGGCAGCGAGAGCGAGAAGGTATCGTCCGACTGCAGGTCGGCAACCAGGAACTCGCCCTCGTAGATGGTGGGGTTGGGCTCCTCGGACCAACAGAAGCCTACACGTTTGATCTCGCCATCTCCATCGTCGGCAATGCGGGCCGAGAAGATGGAGCGAGTATTGTTCACCTGCTCGAAATCGACGATCTCGGCCGGCATCTTATCGGGCATGGTCAGCGACTTGACCACCGAAATCTGACGGTCGAGTCCGTTGTCGGCGTAGAGGGCGTAGAAGTAGGTGGCGCCCAGCACAAGGTCATCAATCGTGAGTTCAATATCGCGGAGTGATTCGGAGTCAAGCGAAAATTCGCGGGTATCTCCCGAAGTGAAGTCCGAAGTCGAACTGAATAAGAAACCATGGTCGATGATGTAGGCGTCGGTGTGGTGAGTCGTTAAAATCATACCATGCAGCGTCACCGAGTGACGGGTGAGGTTGGTCGGCTCCATGAGCTCGAGTGTTGGAACATTGACGATGATTGCTGGGTCGTCTTTGCAGGAAATCAAGCTGCACAGAGCCGCAAAAGCCAAAAGGCAAAAAATAGAAATTTTCTTCATTTTTATAAATGTTTTTAGTTTGTTTTCTGCTAAACATAAAAATAGAAAAGTGTGGAGTTGAATTCCGTTTATTGAATAGAGGCTCTGACAAAACCTTGACCAAAATAAACGATACAATGCCCCACACTTGGATAGTATGGGGTGTATGCACAGAGAGTGCATAGCCACATAGCTATACAAGAAATGAGTGCTGTTCGTTGTCCTTTGGTCTTGAAAACTGTCAGATTTTCTATTCAGGACTTCCGAAAACACTTTCTATATGTTCGCTTCGCAGCAGTTTTTGCAAAACCACACCGCTCGGCACCACAAAATTAAGAAAAATTTCCGAAACGAACAACACTTCGCGGGGCATTGCCCGCAAAGGATATAAAAAAAGGTGGGTTATTATTAAGGTAGTGCAAGAAAAAAGCAACTGATTTTCGCAAAAATTTGGCAGGTTCAAAAAAAATGTTTAATTTTGACAAGATTGCGGAGTTGTATCCTCTTCGGAGATTTCAGACTCGCAAAAAGCGGCAGACAAAACGAAGCAGAAACAAACTGAAACTAAACCAAATAGAAAACCTAAAACTTCTTTGTATGAAAAGACTTTTATTGGGTGATGAGGCGATTGCATTGGGCGCCCTTCACGCAGGACTGTCGGGCGTATATGCCTACCCGGGCACGCCTTCGACCGAGATTACCGAGTTCATTCAGCTCCAGCAGGCCACCCGCAAGGAGGGTGAGCCGGAGGTGAAGTGCCGCTGGGCAACCAACGAGAAGACCGCCATGGAGGGTGCACTCGGTATGTCCTACATGGGCAAGCGTGCCCTGGTATGTATGAAGCACGTCGGAATGAACGTAGCCGCCGATGCCTTCGTGAACTCGGCCATGACCGGTGCCAACGGAGGTCTGGTGGTGGTAGCTGCCGACGACCCCTCGATGCACTCGTCGCAGAACGAGCAGGATTCGCGCTTCTACGGCAAGTTCGCTCTGATTCCCATCTTCGAGCCCTCGTCGCAGCAGGAGGCCTACGATATGATTCGTGCCGCCTTCGACTACTCGGAGCACTTCCAGATTCCGGTTCTGATGCGTGTCACGACCCGCATGGCCCACTCGCGTGCCGTGGTGGAGTTGGCCGACCTGCGCCCCCAGAACAGCTGCTCGACCCCCAAGAATGCCCGCCAATGGATTCTGCTGCCCGGCAACTCGCGTGTACGTTACAACACCCTGCTGGAGGAGCAGAAGGCCTTTGAGGAGGATGCCTGCACCTCGAAGTTTAACAGCTACAAGGCCGGTACCGATAAGAAGCTCGGTATCGTTGCCTGCGGTATCGCCTACAACTATCTGATGGAGAACTACCCCGACGGATGCCCCCACCCCGTAGTAAAGGTGGCTCAGTATCCGCTGCCCAAGAAGCTCGTCGAGCAGCTGGTAGCCGACGGCGTCGAGGAGGTGATGGTCATGGAGGAGGGTCAGCCCGTAGTCGAGGAGATGATGCGCGGCCTGGTGCCCTCGTCGATTCCCGTGACGGGTCGTCTGACCGGTGCCCTGCCCCGTGTGGGTGAGCTGACGCCCGACTCGGTACGCAAGGCCCTCGGCATGGAGGCCCTGGAGAGCTACGATGCCGAGCCGCTGGTGGCTCCCCGCCCCCCTGCCCTCTGCCAGGGTTGCGGTCACCGCGATATGTACACCGCCCTCAATGAGGTAGCTCGCGAGTATCCCGACCCCCGCGTATTTGCCGACATCGGCTGCTACACGCTGGGCGCCATGCCCCCGTTCCAGGCCATCAACACCTGCGTAGAGATGGGCGCCTCGATTACGATGGCTCGCGGAGCCTCGGAGGCCGGACAGCACCCCTCGTTTGCCGTGATTGGCGACTCGACCTTCACACACTCGGGTATCACGGGTCTGCTGGATTGCGTAAACTCGAAGGCCAATGTAGTCATCATCATCTCGGACAACCTGACGACGGGTATGACCGGTGGTCAGGACTCGGCAGGTACGGGTCGCCTGGAAGCCATCTGCCAGGGTGTGGGTGTTGAGCCCGAGCACATCCGTGTAGTGGTGCCCCTGCCCAAGAACATGGAGGAGATCAAGCAGGTGCTGCGCGATGAGATCGCCTACAACGGTGTTTCGGTGGTCATCCCGCGTCGCGAGTGCATCCAGACCCTGAAGCGTCACGCCAAGCAGCAGAAGAAGTAATCATCCGGTCAAACCTTAAAACGAAACAGACAATGAAAAAAGATATTATTTTGGCAGGTGTAGGCGGTCAGGGTATCCTCTCGATTGCCACCATCATCGGCGAGGCCGCGATTGCCGAGAATCTCTACATCAAACAGGCCGAGGTACACGGCATGAGCCAGCGCGGCGGCGACGTACAGTCGAACCTCCGCCTCTCGTCGAATCCCATCGCCAGCGACCTGATTCCCAAAGGCGGTGCCGACCTGATTATCTCGCTCGAGCCGATGGAGGCTCTGCGTTATCTGCCCTACCTGAAGAAGGAGGGCTGGATTGTAACCAACTCGGTTCCCTTTGTCAATATCCCCAACTACCCCGAATTGGAGGCACTGCACGCTCGTCTGAAGGAGCTGCCGCAGGTTGTAATGCTCGACGTAGAGACGCTGGCCAAGGAGGCCGGAGCCCCGTTGCAGGCAGCCAACATGGTTCTTTTGGGAGCCGCTATCCCGATGCTGGGCCTAGAGTTAGAAAAGTTCGAGGCCGGTGTTGCCCGCATCTTCGGTCGCAAGGGCGAGGAGGTTGTCAATAAGAACCTGGCCGCTATTCGTGCCGGTTACAACAACTCTATTAAGAAGTAGGCTATGGAGCATCCGTTGGATAAACAAACCGTTGACAACATCTGTATTGCCAACGGCCTACGCAACGCCAAGGAGCTGGGCGCAGCTTCGATTCGTCAATTCGTAAGCGTCGTTAAGGATATCGAGGCCAAGATGGGTGTGGAGTATATCCGCATGGAGATTGGCGAGCCCGGACTTCCGGCCGAGCAGATCGGCATCGAGGCCGAGCATGAGGCCCTGCTGGCGGGTGTCGGCTCGAAGTACCCCCTCATTACGGGTATCGAACCCCTGACGAAGGAGGCTTCGCGCTTCGTGAAGGCCTTTATCAATCTGGACATTCCGCCCGTATGCTTCGTTCCCACGGTGGGTTCGATGCAGGGAGCCTTTGCCGCCTTTATGGCCCTGACGCAGATGCGCGAGGATCGCGACACGATTCTCTTCATCGACCCCGGTTTCCCGGTTCAGAAGTCGCAGTGCAGGGTACAGGGTGTACGCTACGAGTCGTTCGACGTGATTGACTACCGCGGCAAGAAGCTCGAGGAGAAGCTCGAGGAGATTCTCTCGTCGGGTCGCATCAGCGGTATGATCTACTCGAACCCCAACAACCCTACCTGGATGTGCCTCAACGAAGAGGAGCTGGAGATTATCGGTCGCATGGCCACGAAGTACGATGTGATCGTTATCGAGGACCTGGCCTACCTCAACATGGACTTCCGCGAGGATCGCTCGAAGCCCTTTGAGCCGCCCTACCAGCCCTCGGTGGCCCGCTACACGAACAACTGCATGCACCTGTTGTCGGGCTCGAAGATGTTCTCCTACGCCGGACAGCGCATCGCTGTTGTGGCCATGAATCCCGCACTGGCCGAACGTTGCTATGAAGGGTTTGCCAAGCGCTACGGCAACGACGGACAGTTCCGCCGCAACTTTATATTCAACATCCTCTATGTACTCTCGTCGGGTGTGCCGCACTCGGCCCAGTACGCGCTGGCTGCGATGTTCCGTGCCGCATCGGATGGCCGCTTGGACTATGTGGGTCACACCCGCGAGTATGCCCGCCGTGCCGCCCGTGTCAAGGAGATTATGATTAAGAACGGCTTCCACATTGTCTACGACAAGGATTGCGACCAGGAGGTGAGCGACGGATTCTTCTTCACCTTCGGCTATAAGGATATGACCGGTGAGCAGCTGATCAACAAGCTGATTTACTACGGCATCTCGGCCATCACCCTCGCCCCCACGGGCAGTACCCGCCAGGGTCTGCGCGGCTGTGTGTCGATGATTTCGGACTACCAGTACGACGAGCTGGACAAACGTTTACAACTTTTTAGCAGAGATTACTAATGAACCAAGTGAAGTATATGTCGGCCGCCGATGCGGTCAAACTCATCAAATCGGGTGATTCGGTCTACATCCAGGGCTCGACCTCGATTCCCGAGGTGCTGGTGCGTGCGATGACCGAGCGTGCTTCGGAGCTGCGTGGCGTAAAGGTCTACTCGGCCTTCGCCATCGGCCGAGAGGATGCTCCCTACGCCAAGCGCGAGTTGCTGGATTCGTTTGAGGCCAACTCCTTCTTTGTAGCCAACTGCGTGCGCAAGGCCATCAAGGAGGGTGTAGCCCAAGCCATCCCCGCCTTCTTGGGCGAGATTCCCTTCCTCTTCCGCAGCGGCCAGGTGCCCCTCGATGTGACGCTTCTGAATGTCTCGGAGCCCGACGAAGAGGGTTATGTATCCTACGGTATCTCGGCAGACTTGGCCTTCTCGGCCGCCGAGTGCTCGAAGGTGATTATTGCCCAGGTCAATAAGTTTATGCCCCGCACCTTCGGTGACCCCGTAATCCACATCTCGAAGATTGACGCCTTAGTGCGTGGTGACGAGGAGCTCGTCGAGCTTCCGATTGCCGTACCCAACGAGATGGAGCGCAAGATTGGTAACTTCATTGCAGCCGAGGTACCCGATGGAGCTACGCTCCAAATTGGCGTGGGCGGCATCCCCAACGCTGTGCTCGATGCCCTGCAGGATCACAAACACCTGGGTCTGCACACCGAGGCGATGACCGATGGCGTGGTGCCTCTGATTCAGAAGGGTATTATCGACAACTCGCTCAAGAAGCTCTACCCGGGACAGTCGGTAGCCTGCTTGGCTCTCGGTAGCCGTCGTCTATACGACTACCTGCACGACAACCGCGACGTGGTCTTCCGCGATGTGGCCTGGACCAATGACCCTGCCAACATCCGTCAAAACCAGAAGGTGATGGCCATCAACTCGGCCCTCGAAATCGACCTCACGGGTCAGATTTGCGCCGACTCGATTGGTACGACCATCTTCTCGGGCGTAGGCGGTCAGCACGACTTTATGTATGGCGGAGCCCTGAGCGAGGGCGGCAAGTGCTTCATCGCTCTGCCCTCGATTACCACCAAGGGCATCTCGAAGATTGTGCCGACCCTGACCCAGGGTGCCGGTGTCGTTACGACCCGCTTCCAGGCACAATATATCGCCACGGAGCACGGCATCGTCTACCTCAGAAACAAGAACCTTGCGGAGCGTGCCAAGGCCCTGATTTCGATTGCCGACCCCTCGGCCCGCGAGATGCTGGAGCGTGCCGCTGTCGAGCGCTTCGGAATCGGCTTCCTGCGCTTAAAGTAACCAAAGCACAAAAGGAATTTAATGAATTTAAGGAGGATAAGGAGTTTAAATACTCCTCTCCTCCTTAATTTCTAACCACCGGTGTAAGAGTTTCGGTTCAGTATTAGTTGCAACCAAATCTTCGCATTTTAACAAAAATATCAAAAAAATTATCGAAACTATTGTCAAATCAGATTTTTTGTGTACATTTGCAGTCGCAATCAGCAAACGGTGCGTTAGTTCAGCTGGTTAGAATACGTGCC
>CAYRPL010000066.1:0-9099 GCA_964426045.1 uncultured Alistipes sp.
ATAATTCTACACGGTTTGAATTTAAATATGCTATTTTGTCGCATAAAAATTTTTTAATTCGCTCATCGCATTTGCCTGAATATATTGTTGCCTTCCTATTATTCCAAATCCTTGGATTTGGCATACAATCTTTGTCGAAAAAGTAGTATGCGGGGGCTGTCAAATATCCATTGTAGTTGTTTTCGACCATTTCAGGAATTGCGTATAGTGAGCATCCAATCACTGGAAGTCCTGCTTTTATGGCTTCAAGAACAGTGAGATTATAACTATCATCACTAGTTGGCATCAAGTATATTGAATGGTTGGCATATAATTTCTGCATTTCATCATTAGAAAGATTGAAATCCAATAATTTTATACCGTCTACTCTACTCAATTTTTTCAAAAAAGCAGGAGAAATATCAGAAAATGAAGTTACCATTGTCAGAGATAGATTTTTACATCCATTTTTTTGTAGTTGCTTGAATGCTTCTATAATCTCCAATCCCCCTTTTGAGAAAAATCGGATGCCTTGACAGACATACAATAGTCTTAGGTTACTTGATTTAGCGCACCTATTCTTTATCACCGATTCTTCCACATATGGATTATCAGGAACTAATGGATATATTTGAGTTAGAATTTTTGACTCGGGGACATTGCAACATAGTTTTTCAAAAGTCCTCTCACATGCTCGACTCATGCAAACAATTGCTTTGAGTTTTTCATCGTTTATTCCCTTGTAAATTTTTTTTCTACCAAGAAAACTTGTTCCACGTTGCAATCTGTAGTGATATAGAGCTGTAGGATTTTCAACATATATAAAATATGGTTTATCTGCATTCAAGAACCTATTAAAACTCCCATACATATCACAATCATGATCTTTAATTCTGATTGTTTTAATAATTCCTAATATATCAAATAAGGGGAATTTGGCAAGTCTTCTTACCAACTTCTCTTTTTTACCATTTAATTCATAAATAGAAGTATTAGAATAGCTAATTTTAGCCTTAATTTCTGATTCTGCAAACAGATGTTTGAAGAAACTTCGCACTCGTGTAGCAAAATATATTTTCATAGTAGGTGTATTGTTTAATCCTGTTATTAAAGAATTTTATAAACAGTAAAAAGAATTGTTTTTAATGATGCTAACATGCGTGACACATAAAACAATACATTGTAATTAAAAGGATTGGAAAAATAAATTTGAGAAAATTCATTCATTGATTTTAAGGTATTGATAAAAACTTCTTTATGAGATATTTTTGTAAAAGCGCTTCCTTTCCTATATCTTCGATAGTATATAGCATCTTTTGATGTAAAAGACAAGTCCCTAATTTTATCACTAATCAAAAACATAAATAGGCTATCCTCTCCATTCTTAAATCGCACATCAAACCTGCGGTCTTGTATGAAACTCATAGGAATGAGTTTCATACAAGGTCCGGAAAAATATTTCCGGACCTTGGATGAAAGCCGAAGGTTAGTCCGAGTATGATACTCATCGTACACCCTTGTTATCGGATATTGGAGCTGTACATCAGGCTCTCCGTCGTTAAATGCATACGGATAGCACAAGGATATTGTCTCAGGTGAGGCCGCTTGATACAACTCTTCCAAATACTTTGGTGAAATATAATCATCGTCATCAATAAAAGTCACATATTCGCCCCTTGCTACATCCAAAGCGATATTACGTGCATTTGAAACTCCGCCTTGATCTGTTTGAATAAAATTGACACTGTGCCCCGAAAGATTCTGTTCGATATAGTTCCTAATCTGCGAATAATATGGCTCCTTGCAACCATTAAGAACTAATATCAACTCAAAATCTTCCTTGGGAAATGTCTGATCTTTAATCGAATCCAAACATTCCCAAATGTAATCATGTGGCTTGTAAGTTGGAATGATAACTGATATTTTCATATGGATTATTTTATTTTCGACCCAATAAAGTTCACAATATTCTTTGCCCGACCAAAGATAGAGTAATTGGTTCTATATCCCATTAAGTAATTATTGCAAGCACAATAAAAGCCCTTGTCTTCTTTGAATTTTTTGATCGCAGCTGCGATTTGATCTAAATCCATCGGGTTTATACGAATGGAGTTGTTTTCATTCAGGATATCATCATTAAAAGGTCCGTCCGAAGAGACGACAGGTAGTCCTGAGACAAGAGCCTCAACAATAGCATTGCTACAACCCTCCTTAAGTGTAGGTAAAACAAATAAATCCGAAGCATTTAAATACTGAGGAATATCGTCGTGTTCTACTCGCCCCTTAAAAACAATACTATCACCCTCGGGCATCTCCATATCAGGGGGCATTGGGGCTCCAATAAAAATAGTTTTAATAGACCCATCTTGGATTTTAGCAATAGCATCTGTTAGGCGTTTTGCCCCCTTTCTATGGATAAATCCGCCCACAAAAGAGATTAAAAAATCATCATCTTTTACCCCGAGTTTCTTCCTTAATTCAGGATTCTTGTTCGGCAAAAACAAATCAGTGTTTACACAATTAGGCAAGACTACTATTCGATCATCCGAGATAAGGCCGAATTTAATACACTTTCTACGATTTTCCGATGACACGCTAATCATTCCCGTTATACAGCTATTGAGCTCCGTTATCTGATCTTTGCTCATAGCATCAACCATCTCCTCCAAAGCATTATCTCCTTCTCCACATGCTACAAATAGCGGAAGGCCTTTCTTTTTGCAATAACCGGCAACAGGTGTAACACTCGACCAAAAATGGCCATAAACCACATCGGGATTAAGAGTTGCCAAAATAGATAAAACAGCCCTGCGACGATTCCATTTAACAAGTTTTTTTAATGCTTTATTAGATGCATTTCCTGCCGTAAAATAGTAGGGCCTATAGACATGGTATTGATTTCCTCTCTCGGTCTGCTCTACAGTATGTCTCGGTCGAAGTTTTGCTCCACGAACAATTCTTGCTGTAATACTCTGCGGAGCAATTACATCTACCTCATAGCCCATATCTACAATTTGGTGTACTAGCTGCTGGACAAAAATATAAATAGGCACCCCTTTTGAGGGGTAATTTGATGCTATTAAGGCTATTCTTTTCATTCTAACGATAATTCCAAGGGTAAGTATTCTCTTTTACTATTCTCGCAGGCGTCCCCGCAATCGCTATATTATCTTGATCAAACGATTTGTTCACTGTTGCGTTAGCTCCAACTGATACATTGTTACCAATTTTTATATCACCAAACAAGATAGCACCAGGTCCAATATAAACATTGTCTCCAATTGTAGGTGCCAAATCTTTATGAGCACCGATATTTACACCAACATGAATCCTACAATTTGCACCTACGCAAGTATTTGGATTCACGATTATATTTCCTCGATGAGGAAGAGAGAGACCTGGTCCAAAAACATTGATTGGGATGGAGTATCCTAAGCGCACAGAAATCTTTCTGAAGCGATATTTTGCAATAAGCCACAACAAAATCCCCCCCCCGAAAAATTTGTGTTTCAATACATTATCGCAATATTCCAACCATCTGAGTGATTTTATAAATCGCCACTCATATGATGGAAAAAATATCGATTTTAGGACATTTTTCAAAGATTTGGAAGGAATACTATTAGAAATCCGATCCTGCTCCAGATAGTATTTATAATCAGTTCTCGATTGTATCATGTTGTTGAATTTAATTTTTAGTGGGAACTTGCGCCAAACAATATCCAAAACATAAGCTTGCATATATTGACATGTCACCATAGGACATAGAAAAAAGAGTGGATAAAAAGAATATCATTAACAATGCCCCCAATGAGGAATATATCGTAGAATTATTTTTGCATCTTTGCCATGACCTAAAGAAACATACCCAATATAAGAAATAAATAACAATTCCTAAGCATCCTTGATTAACGGCTAACTCTAACCAATCATTATGAGCGTAGTTGCCTGCTACAACCACAGTATAATTCGCGCCACTACCAAAAAAGAATTGCCATGCAGTGGTGTCATTGAGAAAGTAATTTAACAATGTAGCATAGATTATATCTCGACCGCTAGTCGCACCCTCCTCTGTTTGCTCCAAACGATATTGAAAATATTCGCTAGTTTCATACATGTTGACGATGTAGAAACCAGCAGCAATAAGAATTACAAGCGTAAGAAATAATACTTGGAAGCGAGTCTTTCGAGGAGAATTTTTGAGCGTCTGATAGAAAAACCAAATAATTGCCAATGCACCTACCAAGATTGCACCACGCTTCATACCCATAATAATATAGGCCATTATATAAGCCAAAGCGATATACTGAATCGTTCTTTTTTCTCTAAAGAAAAAGAGCAATGGGACTAAAGAGAGAAATGAGTAACCTGTATTATTCGTAAACTCCTCTTGCCTCGAACCCTCCATAAAAGCTTTTTGTAGCATATCTTGCTCTGCTCTCCAGTAGGAGGCCGTTACAATCACAAGGAAGATCCAAAACCATCGTTTGATGTCTTGTTCGATCAATAATCCTTTAGCAGAAAAGGCATAAAATGGGTAAATAGGCAATAACGAAATGTAGATTCCTTTTAGGTAGCCCACCGCACCGATAGGATTGCCATCATGTTTAACGATCACCTCTCCGCTCATCCAGTAGATTGCGCCATAGAAAGTCAGCATCAAAATAAAGACATTAAGAGCCTTTATTACTGCTGGTGTTTTCAACGAAAAATTTACATAGAAAACATAGTATGCCGATATAGCCAACAAGATAGCTAAAATACCCTGAGAGATGATACCACCAGAAGCATATAGCGTTCCCTGCAGGTAGTAGAGACACCAAAGTAGAATGTATATATTGCTTATTTTGAAAAAACTCTTCATTTATTGCTTATTGTTCGGTAATTTAATCCACTCGCCAAATTTATAATCCCATTCTATTGGGTCGAATGGAGCAATTCCGCTCATATGATAAAATGTAAGCTCGCCAAAGTATATTTTACCATTAATATCGTAGAAATCAACACGCAAGTGAGGATGTCCTTGAGATAGTTTGGCCGCCAGCTCCTTCATTTTTTCGAATCCTTGCGGTTTTAATACCGGGCGGGGGGAATTTGGATGTCCGTTTGTGAACGGAAGATGGTTAAAATCGGTATCAAAGAAATCAAATTTAGTTTCCTCGCCTTCTATAACTCTATCTGTTGCAAGATATAGCGCTTTAGGCTCACCGTTAAAACAGAACCATTTATAATCTTTGAGTTCATACCCACTTTCGTCAACCATATACTCCTCGCAGATAATACGGCGCTTAACATTCCTATATGGCCACTCTCTATTTTGCGCATAGAAGTCTCTTTTCAAACCACGTTTGAGTTTCTTTTTTGCAGCTGTAATATCCAATTTTGATTTATCTGAACAAATCACAATACCCCCGCTATCGTGAGTACATTTTAGCACAAACTGATTGGGGAGTGCTCCCCAATCAATATCCTCAACCCTATCCCAAACGCCAATAGTTGGAATAATATACTCCTCTCCAATAATACTTGCCACATATTCTTTGGCTCCAACCTTATCTACCATCTGAGTATATTCCGGTTTGCGATTGTAGAGTTTAAGCCATTGGAGCTTTTCGTTGAATGTTTGGGGGGTGTCGAGATTTAGTCTATACCCCATTCTCAGCCGGAACAAAAGTTTCAGATAGGTTTTGTCAGGAATAATGGGTGCTATGCGGATCAAAACAGCTAGCAAGAAATGATTCGGATCTGTAAAAAGATATTTTACAGCTTTAAGTAACTTATTCATATTTTTTTATTATTTGTTTTGCAACAATCATTGTCGTAGTTCCTAGCAGCAATCTGCTAATCATCACTGTTAACGCTGCTCCGATATAGGATAAGTAATAAACCAAAGGCCATGCGATAAGAAATCCGGCAAAGGAACATGCAATTGTAATCTTTCTCAGGGTACGTTCTCTTTTATTTACAATCAAATAACAAGAGCCATATATATCGGATAGTGACAAGAATATGTATGAGACTGCCAGGATGCGAAGGACTATCACAGAATCTGCAAATTCGGAAGAAAGCATTATATTTATAACCCAAGGCGCTGCGATAAACAGCCCAAGCGCCATTAAAACAGATGCACTTAACGATATCAATACAAATTGGCTAAGTTTCTCGGGCTTGCGTGAAAGGAATGGAAAAAAGGTGCGTGTGAATATGTGAAGTAGCTGGTTGCCGATATTGAAAAATCTCGCACCTCCATCGTATATGCCATTCGCTACGCCACCACAAAAAAATCCAAGAAGAACGGTTGAGAAACTATTGTATAGGTTCGGTGCAAGGTTATTTATAAATACATCCGTAGAGGCCTTGATTGTCTGCAAAGTAGCCTTCCAATTCGGTCTTTGGAGTTTTATGCCCCATTTACCGAGAATGTAGTAGAGGGCGATTAGGCCACTAATTACAAAACCAAGGGAAGTAAAGAGTGGTTGTAGGATATAATCCTCAGGTTGCTTAATGAAGAGGAAAATAGCCACCGTAAAGATAAATTTCATCAGCACATTTAGAATGGTGATGTACTTCATTCGCTCTACGGCTTGAAAGAACCAGTCGGGAAAGAAAATATGCCCCGGGATCATTAGAAAGGTCACCAAAATTACATCCCACTCTTCGCGAAACTTGGGAACTACTCCAATCAATAGTAGCAATACTCCCAAGGAAAGGAACATCAGCAGGCAGCGTGCCCAAAGCACATTGGAGAAGATTTCGGAGACCTTTTGAAGATTCTCTCTATTCTGCGCCACATCACGGGTTGCCGTAAGGTTGAATCCCCAATCGGCAATCGTCTGAATCCAAACCATAATTGCCGATGCAAAGGCAATCTTACCAAATCCTTCTACACCAATCACACGCGCCAAGTAGGGCATCGTGATAAGTGGAAAGACATAACCCGCCACCTGCAGTGCCGACAACCACATAAAGTTGCCGGCCAAAGTCTTAGCGTCTTTATTCTTCGAGAGGGAACTTATCTTCTTGGTGAGTTTGTTCATTAAAATGGGAATTTAAATATCAAGGGCTTACTTTCCGAACTTTTCGCAGGCTTCGAGGTAGGTGTCTAGGGAGCCGATGTCGAATCGGCCGGCGGACATGGGCCAGGCGTGGATGGGTGTATGGTCCACGAGGTAGTGTGCCAGGTTGCCCGGGGCATCTTTGCCGCAGCCGTTTTCGACCGCGTGGCGCACCAAGTCGAGGTCTCGCTTCAGGTAGATATAGAAGGGCGGCACGGCCCAATGCGACTTCGGGGCGTGGGGTTTCTCCTCCATATTCAGCACTCGCCACCGGTCATCGACCACCACAACGCCCGTGCGCTGCAGCTTCTCCAACGAGGGCTGCTCGTGGCACATGATGCAGCTGGTCTGCTTCTCAATTGCGAAATCGACAAACTCCTGAAACGAGAAGAAGAGGATATTGTCGGCCGCCACAACCAGCATATCGTCATCAATCGAGAGCTTCTCCATCGCAAAGAGCAGGTCGCAGACCGCTCCTAAGCGGGTGTCGTTGCTCTCAGTTCCGTCATCGACGATGGTTACGGGCTTGGTGTAGTTCAGCCCCGCAGCCCACTCTTCGAAGATGGGGGCGAACTTATGGTTCGTGATGATGATATGCTCATCAATCTGGGGGATACGGTCGATATCATCGAGCATACGCCCGAGAATGGTGCTCTCACCTATTTTAAGCAACGGCTTGGGGAAATTCTTGGTCAGTTCACCCAAGCGGGTAGCGTAACCGGCAGCTATTACTATATTTTTCAAGGCAATTTTGAATTTTGAATTCTGAATTTTGAATTACACAAATCGTGCTCCGTCATCGGTTTTGCAGAAGTGGACCTCGAAGGTGTTCTTGTATTCGGGGAATCGGTCGAGGTATTGGCGGGTGAGCTCCTCGCGGATGGAGTCCCTCTTGGCGGGGTCTACCAGGGCGATGCAGGCGCCCTTGAATCCGGCACCCGAGAATCTGCCGCCCCAGACGCCATCCAGGCGGGTCATAATCTCGTAGATGGCAATCAGCTCCGGAGATCCGCACTCGTAGTTGTGAATCGACGACTCGCAGCTCTCGCGGCTCAGGCGACCGAAGAGCTCCAAATCGCCCGACTCCCACGCCGTGACGCCCTTTCTTACACGCCTATACTCCGAGTAGAAGTGCTCGGCACGGCGGGCAAAGCGTGCGGGCATACGCTCGCGGGTTGCGGTATAGGTCTCGTAGGGAATATCCCTTAAGAAGGTCTTATCCAGCGTCTTGAGGGGTTGCTCTGTGTAGGCCAGCATATTCCAGGCTGCAGCCTTGCACTCACTCACACGCAGATTGTAGTCGCTCGATACGAGTGAGCGTGTGAGGCCCGAGAAGAAGATGCCGAGCTCAAATTCGGGCATCTTATCGTTCTTGGGAATTACACGGTACTGCTCGCTGTCGGTATCCAGAAAGAGCAGCGAGTCCTTCTCTCCGAGTACGATGCAGGCCTGGTCCAGGATGCCGTTGTTCAGCCCGATATACTCACGCTCGGCCTCCGAGGCGATCTTTATGACCTCCATCTTCTTGAGCTCGATATTGTTTGCCTTGGCTAAGGCCATGACGTAGGCCGTCAGCACGGCGGCACTCGACGAGAGACCTCCCACGGGCAGCGAGCCCTGAATCTCCCCCTCGACACCACGCTTGAGTTCAAAGCGCTTCGAGAGGGCATACTTCGCTCCTCGGGCATAGTCACCCCAATTGCCCTGCTTGATGCGCACCGAGTCGTTAATCGGAAACTCGATATCGCCCGTAAAGGTGCGGCTGTGAAGTCTCACCATCCCATCCTCGGTGGGTGAGAACCAGAAATCAACCCCCTTGTCGAAGGCAAAACCCGTCACCAAGCCGTGCTGGTGATCCACATGCGCTCCCAACGGGCAGACACGGTAGGGCGAGAAAATATGATACTTATATTCCATAAATTCAGAATTCAGAATTCAAAATTCAGTATTAAAACCCCGGAATTCAAAATTAGGCCGAGTACAAAACATCCGATTTCTAACCAGTAATTACTAATTGCTAATTGCTAATTGTTTAATCTCGCTGGAAGATATCGCGTGTATAGAC
>CAYRPL010000067.1:0-9096 GCA_964426045.1 uncultured Alistipes sp.
CATAGATACGCGTGAGCATCTTATTCTTCTCGTTACCACGCCAGTAGGCACCGGCAACCGAGGTGAGCTTCAGGGCCTTGATGAATCCCGTATTCGAGATGTGGGGGCCGCGGCACAGGTCGGTAAAGGTGCCGTTGGTATAGAATGAGATGGTGCCATCCTCCAGGTCCGAAATCAGCTCTACCTTATAGGGGTCCTGCTTCTCGGTGAAGGTCTTCAGCGCCTCGGCCTTCGAGACCTCGGTGCGAACCAGCTCCTCCTTCTGGCGGGCGAGCTCCATCATCTTGTTTTCAATCTTTGCCAGGTCGGCCTCGGTGATGGGCGTGGGCGAATCCACGTCGTAGTAGAAGCCGTTCTCGATGGCGGGGCCGATGCCGAACTTGATGCCCGGATAGAGGCTCTGCAGGGCCTCGGCCAGCAGGTGCGACGAGGTGTGCCAGAAGGCGTGCTTACCCTCGGCATCGTCCCACTTGAAGAATTTTACGGAGGCATCCTCCTCGATGGCGCGCGACATATCTACGGTTGCGCCATTTACCGAAGCGGCCAAGCAGTCAGCAGCTAAACGAGGGCTGATGCTCTCGGCAACCTGATAAGCCGTAGTCCCTTTGGCGAACTCCTTTACATCGCCATTGGGGAAAGTAATTTTTACCATTTGTGTTTTAAGTTTGTTAATTATCATTTGGCCCCTTCGGTGCTTCCACAATTACGAGACGGAATACACCTACGAGGTCTCTCTATTTTTTGTTTTAGCGGGTGGTGGGCAATTGCAATTCAAAATTCAAAATTCAAAATTCAAAATTTTCATCACCCTCTCAGTCATTGCGAGGAGGTTGCGAAGCAACCGACGTGGCAATCTCCAACGGACTGCAATTCAAAATCCCCTCCCCTCAGTCATTGCGGGGAGCGCAGCGACGTGGCACCCCTCCCCCTCAGTCATTGCGAGGAGCGCAGCGACGTGGCAATCTTTACCCCCCCCCTCTCGCTACTCCTCTTTGGGTTCGCTCTTTTCGCTCTTCTCGGCCCGGTCGCCCTTTTCGCTACGCTCCTTGCGCTCGCGCTCGACGTGGGGCAGCGGATTGGCCGACCACTCCTCCCAGGCACGACGGTTGCGCACGATGTCGATAGCCATATAGATCGCCGAGCGCATCGACTGCGCATCGGCCTGATCCTTGCCGGCAATGTCGTAGGCCACGCCGTGGTCGGGTGAGGTGCGCACACGGTTCAGGCAGGCCGTGAAGTTCACGCCATCGGGCGAGAGCATCTTGAAGGGGGCCAGCCCCTGGTCGTGATACATCGCCAAGACAGCATCGTAGCGGGTGTAGTTACCGCTGCCGAACAATCCGTCGGCAGCAAAGGGCCCATAGGCCAGCACTCCCTGCTGGAAAGCCTCGACAATGGCGGGGCGGATAATCTCCTGCTCCTCACGGCCCAACAGCCCTCCGTCACCGGCATGGGGGTTGAGCGAGAGCACGGCGATGCGGGGCTCCACGATGCCGAAATCCTGCTTGAGCAGGGTGCGGAGCTGCTTCAGGCGCTCGACAACCTTCTCCTGCGTAATGGCAGCACTGATCTCGCTTACGGGGATGTGAATGGTCACCAAACCCACCTTCATGCGCTCGCTGCACATCATCATCAGCGGCTCACCCTCCAACTCCGAGGCCAAAAACTCGGTATGTCCCGTAAACTGAAACTCCTCGCTCTGCACGGCCTCCTTATTGATGGGAGCCGTCACCAGAGCGTCAATCTCACCGGCCTTCAGCTCCTCAACGGCCCGACGCAGGGCATCTACGGCCGCCTTGCCCGAGATGGGGGTCGCAACACCGGGTTCGATCTTGATCTCACCCTCGCCGATGGGGACAATGTTCACACGCCCCTCGCGTGCGTGGGCGGCATCCGATACGGTGTTCAGCGGAACATTCTCCACCTCACGCAGCGTATTGCGGTAGTAGCCGGCCGCCTTGGGCGAACCATAAATTACGGGGGTGCAGAGCTCCGTTAGGCGTGCATCGGAGAGGGTCTTCAAAATCACCTCCCAGCCCACACCATTGGTGTCGCCCTGCGTAATACCTATTTTCAACATGCGCTCTTCCATTCCAAAAAGCGAAAGGTGCTCTGGTAACAAGTAAAGGCAAAGGCTCGATTAGAACCCATGCAAAATAATGTAGTCACCTTTCAACCTACAAAGATAGGCAAAAAACGTGAAATCAACCACTTTGAAGCCAAAAAGTGCGTAAAATCGAGGTGTTTTTTTGAAAAACTATCTCCGGCGGCGGAATTCGGAGCAGATGATGCCGGTGGCCATGGCCACATTGAGCGACTCGGAGCCCGAGCGGTCGGCGGGGTAGGGGGGGATAAAGAGGCGGTGGGTGGTCTCGGCGGCACAGGCGGGGCTGACGCCGCGGCCCTCGTTGCCCATCAGGATAATGCCCTCCTTTGTCAGGTCGCTGTGGTAGATGTTCTCCCCCTCGAGGAAGGTGCCATAGATGGGAATCTCTAACTTGCGGGCACGGTGAAGCGTCGTCGCAAGTTCCACATAGTGGATTCTTACACGCAGGATGGCTCCCATGGTGGCCTGCACCACCTTGGGGTTGAAGCAGTCGGCCGAGTTGGGCGAGCAGAGGATGTCGCTGATGCCGAACCAGTCAGCCAGGCGGATGATGGTGCCCAAGTTACCCGGGTTCTGCACCTCATCCAAGGCGATACTCAGGCGTCCCTTCAGCTCTTCGATGCGGAGCTTGTGGCGCGGAATCTCGACCACGGCCACCGAGTTGTTGGCCGACTTGAGCAGACTCAGGCGCTCGAGCTCCTTGGGGCTTACGGCCACCACCTCGGGCCCCGTAAAGAGCCCCTCGGGGGCGTAGATGCGGCGAATCCGCAGCTTGGAGTTTTGACACTCGCGGATCAGCTTCTCGCCCTCGGCTACGAAGAGTCCCTCCTGGTCGCGGCCTCGCTTCTCGGCCAGCGAGCGCACAAGTTGTATTTCGGCTTTTGTAATCATCGGTGTATGCGGTTTTCGGGGATGGTAAAGGTGGCCCCCTCCTCGGCAATCTGCGTATTCGCAAAGAGGGCTCGACACTCCTCAACCAAGGGTTGTAAATCTTTGTAGCGCGACGAGAAGTGGCCAATCAGAAGTCCTCCGGCCTCGGCCTGCAGGGCCGCCTTGGCGGCATCGAGGGTCGTCGAGTGGCCACGGTCACGGGCCGAGCGCTGCTCCGAGGCGGCGTAGGTCGCCTCGTGGTACATCAGATTCACCCCACGGCAGAGCTTCGCGGCCTTGGCCGAGAAGTTGGTATCCGAGAGGTAGGCGTAGGAGCGGGGGGCGTAGGGGATGTAGGTAATCTCCTCGTTGCGAATCACTTCGCCCTCGTCGATCGTGATATCCTCGCCCCGTTTTGCGGCGGTGATTTGAGCAATCGAGAGTCCGTACTTGGTAATTTTGAACTTTTCTATATTCAGGGCCGGGCGCTTCTCTTTGAACAAGTAGCCGGCCGTCGGTACGCGGTGCCGCAAGGGTACAGACCACACCTCCAAGGTGCGGCTCTCGAAGAGGAGTTGGTGCTTGGTGGTATCGACCTCCACCCACGCCGCTTCGTACCCCAAATCGGGGTCGAAGTAGCGGCGGTGGTACTCCAAAATCTCCCCGAAGGGGGCCGGAGCATAGATCGTAAGGGGCGTTTTTCGGCCATAGAGGTTCAGGGTCGAGAGCAGCGGAAAGAGCCCAAAGCAGTGGTCGCCGTGCAGGTGCGAGAGGAAGACCGCTCGGAGCTTCAGGGGGTTGATGCCGTAGCGGAAGAGCTGCTGCTGCACCCCCTCGCCTGCATCGATGAGAAAGAACTGCTCATGCAGGTTGAGCACCTGCCCCGAGGGGTGGCGCCCAACCGTAGGTTTGGCCGACGATGAACCGAGTATGGTGACCGAAAAGCTCAACTTGCGGCCCCCTTATTTGATGTCGTTGGCCATCAGCCAGCGCTCGCAATCCAGGGCGGCGATGCAGCCCGAACCGGCAGCCGTAATGGCCTGGCGGTAGTGGGGATCCTTCACGTCACCGGCAGCAAAGACTCCCTCGACCGAGGTCTTCGACGTACCCGGCTCAACAACGATATATCCCTCGGGGTTCAGCTCCAGCTGACCCTTGAATACCTCGGTGTTGGGATGGTGGCCGATAGCTAAGAAGAAGCCGTCGATGGCAATCTCCTTCTCCTCGCCCGACGAGTGAACCAGCAGAGCACCCGTTACACCATCCTCGTCACCCAGCACCTCCTTGGTGTTGTGCTCGAACAGCACCTCGATATTGGGTGTGTTGAATACACGCTCCTGCATCGCCTTCGAGGCACGCAGGAAGGGCTTTCTAACGATCAGGTATACCTTTTTGCAGAGGGTTGCCAGGTAGGTAGCCTCCTCACAGGCCGTGTCACCGCCACCCACAACGGCTACGTCGCGCTTGCGGTAGAAGAAGCCGTCGCAGGTTGCACAGGCGCTTACGCCCATACCGCGATACTTTGTCTCCGAAGGCAGGCCCAGATACTTGGCCGAGGCTCCCGTGGCTACAATCAGCGACTGTGCCTCAATCTCGTGCGTGCCATCCACCACTACGCGGAAGGGGCGCTTCGAGAGGTCTACTTCGGTAATCTGACCCGAGCGAATGTCGGCACCAAAGCGCTGCGCCTGCTTCTTCAGGTCGGCCATCATCTCCGTACCGTTGGTTCCCTCGGGGTAGCCGGGGAAGTTTTCTATTTCGGTGGTCGTCGTGAGCTGACCGCCGGGCTGAATGCCCTCATAAAGTACGGGCTGCAGGTTGGCACGCGAGGTGTAGATGGCTGCGGTGAAACCTCCCGGGCCACTGCCGATAATCAAAACTTTTACTTTTTCCATGTCTCTTTCTATTTTGGTTGGTTTTCTATACCAGGTTTTCTAATCACTAACTACTAACCACTAATTAAAACCTCTCCGTTGTAGCCGAAGAGCATCTCCTGGTCTGAGAGGCGGCCACGAATCGTGGTTTCCATGTCGTCCCATTCGATCTGCTCGAAGCAGGGATTGACTACAAATTCACCCTGCTTGTCAATCACCCCGAAGCCGCTCTTACACTCCACTTCGGCCCGCCCCTCGCGGAAGTCGTCGGCCCACAGAAAGCGGGGCGCAATGACCACCCGATCGTGGCAGTCGGCATAGCCGTAGAGACCCTTTTGGCAGATGCGAATCAGTCCGTCGCTCAGGCGCCCCACAAACTCCAGTTCGGGCTTTTGGCGCAGTCGGTATTCGGGCTCCTCGCTGAGGTTGATTGCTTTGTTGTCCCTCTTCTCGGCCAGCCGGCAGAGAGCCTCCAACGCCTTGCGGTCGCACTCCGAAGGCCCCTCGAAGCTCATTCGGTGGCAGCGCACCGCTACCAACCGACCCTCGGGCGTAAGCCACAGGTTTTCGGCTTTGAGGTTGTTGTGTGCAATCCCCAGGCGACAGAACTCGTCGTAGAGTTCCGAGGCGGCCTCTCGGATTTGGCGGGCCGAGAGCCCCTCCTGGAGCAGTTCGCTCAAGGGGTGCCCTGCGGGCAGTGGCTCGGCAACAAGCGAGGCGCTGTGCCGCCGACCCATCGAGTCGAAGTAGCTTAAAACATGCTCCAGCAGATGATAATATCCCAGATGTGCAGAGCGAATCGAAGCCATACGGGCAGCCGTGTTGCGGGCCGTAAGTTCGGCCTGCGAGTCGTGCGGAAGGGCTAAAAGCAGCTCCCGATTCTCGATGCAGACCCGTGCCTCGGTGTGGTGGCTCAGGGTGCAGATGTAGGCACCGTTGCTCCCCTCCAAAAGGCGTAACGTACCCCCCCCCAGCGAGTTGCGAAGTTGCTCGCTCGGATAACGCAAGGCGTCGATAAAGGTTTTTAGATTGGGCCTGGGCATACGTTTCTATGTTTAGTACAGAGGTAGTGAGATGGAGCCGATATTGAGCAGTGAAACCAATTCGTGGGCCGAGCAGTTGTAGCTCATGCCGCGAAAGGGGCCTGTGGCGTGGTCACCCCGCAAGCGGCGTATCTCCGCCTCATAGAGGCTCGGCATCGGGCTCGAACAGGTGTAGAGCAGACGTGCATAGCGATCCTCGCCCAGCTCCTCTTCACGGGCCGGAAAGAGGGTTGCCGGCACACCGCAGTCACAGGTGATGTGGCTGTTGAGCAGCAATACGCCGCCGTCGGCTGTTCCCTCCTCACGGATGGCGGAGCAGATGCTCTGCAGCGCCTCGGGAGTGCAATCCGAGGCCTCGCCGTCGGTGATGTGGAAGATGGTGGGCGGGTAGCTTTGGCGGTTCTGCGGCTCATTGCACCACTCCTGCACCAGGTGGTGGATGTGACAGAAGAGTTCATACATCGGAGTCTGCCCCTCGGCTGTGGGGGTAATCCAGACGGGCTCCCAGGTGCGCACGAGCTTCTCGCTTCCGTCGGGCAGACGACGCATCAGCAGACGCTCCCTCTTCAGAGGCTTCACGGCTGCCAACTCCCTGATAGTATAGAAATCTTTTTCGCCGAGCAGGGGGCGAACCCCTGAACCCGAGTAGCCGATGACGGCTACGTCGTAGTAGTCGCGAACTCCGTCGCTGCGGCGGGCACGTTCGATGAGTTCAAAGAGCAGGTCGTTGGTAATCGAGCAGAGCACCTCGGCCTTGGTTCGCTCGCCTTCGGGGGTGGAGACCAACTCGCACATCGACCCCGAGAGGTCGAGGGCGATGATAAAGGCGGTGCGGTGTTCGCGAGTGATGCTCTGGCTGTACATAGGTCTATTGGTTTAGTCCGCGCACGTTGTAGTAGTCGGCCTGCAGCTCCTCCTTCGTGTCGCTGTCCAGACCATAACTTACGGCCATCTCCATCGAACAATCCTTCTCGCGGTCTGCATCGGTTGCCTGGCGCATGGCGGCGTGGGTATTTCGACCGGCCGTAACGGCATCTCGAATCTCCTGCTCCGTGGGGGTGTGGCCCAGCAGGTCGGTGTAGGCTGCCAAGGCCCAATGGTGGGCGTAGTCGTCGTAGTGGGCCAAAAAGTCGTGGAATCGGCGGTCAATCTCCGTAAGCGAGGTGATGGTGCGATTATCAATGTCGGCCAGCAGCTGCTCGACATAGGGCTTGGAGATGTACTGACCGGCCATGTCGAGCCAGCGGCCGCAGCCGTTGCGCTCTTCTGCGGCCTTGCCGCGCGAGAGCATATCGCCCAGCGAGGCGACCACCGCCTTCTGATAGATCTTCAGACCGCGCATCAGCATCGTGGGGCGGATAAAGACCTTGCGGTAGGCGTAAAACTCGGCATCGGGATCCTTGTCGCGCAGCTCATTCAGGGTGTTGATGGCCCGAATAAGGGTCTGGCAGATGTAGGGGTTATACTCCTCGAAGTTGATGCAGTCGCGCTTTACGGTTCGCTTGTCGCGCTTGGGCCACTTCTCGATATCGCGCACCAGGCCATAGCTCGAGAGGTTGGCTCCGGGCATCAGCACCGAGCGCCCCTCCTTCTCGATGAGGTAGGAGTAGGGGAACGAGGAGGTGTCGTGGTGGAACGAGTGTTTGCCCATCACCATCGTAAAGGGGCCCTCCAAGGCGGGGGACATCACATAGGCGCTGCTGGCGAACTTGCAGCCGCGCGGATGGACCGATTGGTGCACGGCTCCGCTCTTGAAGAGGTGGTTGCTCTGATTCGAGCCGCTGCCGGCGTTGAAGAACGAGAACATACCGGCAATCAGGAGCGAGGATTTGTGGTGCGATACGGTGTAGGGGCCGGCAAAGATGGCCGCAGCCTCGCCATTCTCGCAGTGCGAGTTGGCGAAGAAGAGCGACTCCATGGCCGAAAAGAGTTTGTCCAAAATCGCACTCTCGCCCACAAAGCAACGCTCCAAAGTGGCAGCATTCGAGACCTTCGCCCCCTCGGCCATGATGAAGTCGTAGGCCTTGACATCGACCCCGACCTGCACTCCGTCACAGAGCGTACCATTTTCGAGGGCCGAGGCTCCGTCAATGGTTACGTTGTTGCCGATGCGCACCTCGCGGATAAAGCGGGCACCGGTCAGGCGGCAGTCGCAACCCACCTCGCCCATGGCGCTACTGCGCTGCTCGGAGTATTGGTCAATCAGCTCTTCGATGCGTCGAATGGTGGCAGGTCGGTGGCGGTAGATGGCCAGCACATAGGCCGTCTGAGCGGTCAGGCGGTCGTAAATCTTGACCTGGCGACCCTCGCACTCGTTCATGGTCGAGACCATGACGCCGTTTCCGAAGCTGCTTCGGTGGCGGCATTCCAGCAGGGTGACACTCTCGACCACGCTCCTTTCGCCGATGGTGTAGTTGCGAACCGTAGAGTTGATGATTTGGGCTCCGGAGCCGATGCGAAGCTCACCCAGCAGGCGGCTGTGCAGCAGTTGCTCGGGGCGGAAATCGGAGCTCACCTGCACTCGGGACCAATCCTCGGCTATGTTGCCTAAGGCCTCGAGGCGGCCAATCTCCTCGGTTGTTAAACTTCTGTACATGGTAATCAATGAGGCGTTTATTTTGTGGCGGTTACTTGTGGCTTACAACCAGAATCTTCGAGAGCGACCAGAACTGCTCGGCGTCGATGATGACGAGCGACTCGATGACCTTCTTGTCCTGTTCGCTCTCCACCAGCCAATACGACCCCTCGGGATGGGAGGTTACGATCGAAACCTCCTTTTTGCCAATCGGCAGGGTCTTCAGCAGACGGGTGTCGGCCGAGCTGAAGAGGGCGGTGTTGGGCTGCTCGGTCACTACGAGCGTGCGACCAACCCAACCGCGCTTCTCGACAATGCGGTCGCTTAAGAGCTGCTTCTCGGGGGCGATGATGTAGTGGGCCGTGTGGAGCTCGGTGCTCTTCTCCTCGACCTGGGCTGTGAGGCTGTCACGCTCGCCGGTCAGGGTCACCACCTCGGCCTGTTTGGCTGCTACCTGCTGATTCAGGCCCTCTACTTGAAGATCCAGCTCCTCAATACGCCCTTTCAAATTAGAAATCTCCTTGTCGCGGGAGCTTACCTGGCTGTTGAGCTCCTCGATCAGACGCTCCAGGCCCTTGATTTTGTGGTTGGCCTTGCGCAGCTGCTCGGCCTTCTTCTCCAACTCGG
>CAYRPL010000068.1:0-8952 GCA_964426045.1 uncultured Alistipes sp.
GACACCCTTCTTGACGTTCTCCAACTGGAAGTAGGGCTTCACCATCTCGTCGTTCAGGGCATAAACGGCATTCTTATACTGCTCCGACCAATAGGAGAAGTCCCAAGGCATCAGCTCACCCTCGAAACCCTTCTCGTTGGCGTAGGCGTTGATGGTCTGGTAATCCTTTACGGCATACTCCTTCGTGGCGGTCAGCAGCTCGTCGAGGAAGTTGTTTACCGTTGCGGGGTTCTCGGCCATGCGCTCCTCCAATACATACTCGGCATAGTTGTTATAGCCCAAGAGCTTGGCTACCTTCAGACGCAGGTTTACAATCTCCTTCACAGTGCCCAGGTTGTCGAACTCGCCACCCATGGCAATCTGCGAGCGGGCCATCCAGAGCTTCTCCTTCAACTCGCGGTTCGTCGAGTAGGTAATGAAGGGAGCATAGCTGGGCTGCTGCAGCGTTACGGTCCAACCCTTCTCGCCGCGGGCCTTGGCCTCCGTAGCCATGCCATCCTTCACAAAGTCGGGCAGCTCGGCTACCACCTGCTTGTCGGTGATGTTGAGCGAGTAGGCGTTGGTCGAGCGAAGGGCGTTCTGGCTGAATACCAGCGAGAGGCGCGAGAGCTCGGTCGTGTACTCGCGGTAGAGCTCCTTGTCGCTATCCGACAGAGCGGCACCACTGCGCACAAAGCTGCGATAGGTGTTCTCTAACAGTACCTTATCCTCCTTCGTAAGGCCGCAACCGGGCTTTTCGTAGACCGCCTTCACGCGCTCGAAGAGCACGGGGTTGAGGCTGGCGTCATTCGAGAGCTCGACGAGCTTGGGCTGTATGCGCTGGGCAATGGCCTGCAGCTCATCCGAGGTGTCGGTACCCATCAGGCAGAAGAAGACTCCCGCTACACGATCCAGCAGCTCGCCCTGGCGCTCCAGAGCCACCACCGTATTGTAGAACGTCGGCTTCGCGGGGTTGTTGATAATCGCATCCAGCTCGGCACGAGCTACGGCAATTGCATCCTCAAAGGCGGGCTCGAAGTGCTCGGTCTGAATCAGATTAAACGGAGGCGTCTGATAGGGGGTCTCCCAGGCAGCCAACAGCGGGTTGGTGGTGTCAATCTCGGGAAGTTCAGCCACCGGCATCGTGCGATCGACGCATCCGGCAGCAACAGTAAGTGTGGTCATAAACAAAAACAATTTTTTCATCATTCTATAAAGTTTTAGGTTTTCTATACTTTGGGTTTTGCAAATCCCTTGGTTGGTAAGGAGTGTTGGGGTAATTCACAATTCACAATTCACAATTTTCTAATTCCTATAAACTCCTCTCCTAAGTTGGGAAAGGTGGTGCGTAGCACCAGAGGAGAGTATCAATTACTAATTACTAATTACTAATTGCTCATTGCTCACTGCTCATTGAAAACTTCTTTAGAAGTCCTCGGGGTTGGGCATCTCAACCTCCTCGACCTCCTCTTCCACCACCTCGGGCTCGGCAACCAGACCGCGACCCTTGAGCATCGGCAGCTTCGAGGGCTCCTGGCCGCGGAAGTTGCGATAGAGGGTCATACCCGGGGCCTCACCACCACGGGCCAGTACCTCGCGGCGGAACTTCTCGGCAATCGAGCGGTCGAACAGATCGCGGCTCTCCTTGAAGGCCTCGAAGGCATCCTTATCCAGCAACTCGGCCCACATATAGAAGTAGTAACCGGCCGAGTAGCCGCCATCGAAGATGTGGCGGAAGTAGGGATAACGATAGCGGGGTTCAATCTGCGGAATCAGGCCGCGCTTCTCGCGCAGCATCTGCTGCTCAAAGGCGTTGGCGTCGAAATCTTCGGGGCACTCCGTAAGGGTGTGGATATCCAAATCCGAGAGGGCGGCAGCCACCAACTCGGTGGTGGCAAATCCCTGGTTGAAGAGCGAACTGCGGCGCAGCTTCTCCTGCAGCGAAGCGGGAATCACCTCGCCGGTGCGGTAGTGCGTGGCGTACTGCTTGAGCATCTCCGGCTCAAAGGCCCAGTTCTCCATAATCTGCGAGGGCAGCTCGACGAAATCTCCCTCGACAGCCTCTAACGAGCGGTACTTCACGTCGTGGAACAGGAAGTGCAGGGCGTGACCGAACTCGTGGAAGAGGGTCTCCACCTCGTCGATGGTCAGCAGTGCAGGCGTCGATGAGGTGGGGCGTGTAAAGTTGCAGACGATGCTCACCACGGGGGCTACACGCACGCCATCCTTGTAGCTCTGCTCACGGAAGTAACCGCACCAGGCTCCGCTGCCCTTGCCGGCGCGGGGATGGTAGTCGAAGTAGAGCACACCGAGGTGCGAACCATCTACATCAAGCACCTCGTAGGCCGAGCATTCCTTGTGGTATGCCGGAACATTGATGGGGCGGAAGGTGATGCCGTAGAGGCGGTTGGCCAGGAAGAAGATGCCACCCTGGGCATTCTCCAGCGAGAAGTAGGGGCGCAACATCTCCTCGTCGAGCGAGTAGTTCTTCTTGCGCAGCTTCTCGGCGTAGTACCACCAATCCCACGAAGCGAAGGTGGCGCCTGCCTGGTCGGCCTGCAACAACTTGTCCATCTCCTTAAGCTCCTCCTTGGCACGGTTCAGGGCCGGAGTCCACACCTCGTCGAGCAGCTCGTAAGCCGCCTCGGGAGTGCCGGCCATCTGCTCGTCGATTACATAGTGGGCAAAACTCTTGTAGCCCAGCAGGTTGGCCTTCTCGATGCGCAACTTGACAAACTCCTTGATTAACTCCTTGTTGTCGAGCTCGTCGTCGTGGTTGCCACGCAGCGTATAGGCTGTGTAGATCTGCTCGCGCAGGTCGCGGCGCGTCGAGTAGCTCAGGAACGGAAGCATACTCGAGGGCGAGAGGGTGAAGAGCCACTTCTCCTTGTATCCGGCCTCCTGGGCGGCACTGCGGGCGGCATCCTTCACGCTGTTGGGAAGACCTGCGAGTTCGTCGGACGACGAGAGCAGCAACTCATACTTGCTGTTCTCCTTCAGCAGATTCTGGCCATACTTTACCGTCAGGGTCGAGAGTTGCTCGTTGATGGCCTTCAGGCGCTCCTTCTGCTCGGCGTCGAGCAGGGCACCCGAGCGAACAAAGTCCTCAAAAATTTTCTCCACCAAGCGCAACTGGTCGTCACGAAGCGAGAGGCTGTGGCGCTGGTCATAGATGGTCTTCACCTTCTTGAAGAGCTCATCGTTCATGCCGATTTTGTCGCCGTGGGCCGAGAGGCGGGGCATCATCTGCTCCATGACGGCCTGCAACTCGTCGGTCATCTCGGCGGCCGAGACCATACCGAAAATCAGGTTCACCTGGTAGAGCATATCGCCCGCAGCGTCGTAGGCCTCGATAACGTTGGCAAAGGTGGGTTCGTCGTTGTTCTTGACGATGGCGTCAATCTCGGCCTCATGGATGGCCATGGCCCGCTCGAAGGCCGGCGTGTAGTGCTCGGCCCGAATCTGATCGAAGGGCGGAACGCCATAGGGGGTAGTCCACTCGCCGGCGGCAAAGAGTGGATTCTCGCTCTGGTTCTGCGTCTTGTGGCAGGAAACCTGGAAGATGCTGCTCATAGAGAGTGCTCCAAAAATTAAAAATCCGATAAATTTTCTCTTCATATCTTGTTACAAAGTTACTATATAATGCGTACCTTTGCGCAAAGATAGAAATTTAATCGTAGCTATGCAACTATTTTTTGATGCGGATTTCACTCCACCGCACCATATTTTAAGTGAAGAGGAGTCCAAACACGCTGTGCGGGTGCTCCGATTGGAGGTCGGAGATACCCTGCACCTGACCAATGGCCGGGGGTTGATGTGTGCCTGCCGCGTGGTGGACAACAACCCCAAGCGGTGCGCCGTCGAGGTGGTGGAGTGCATCGAAGAGTTCGAGAAGCGTTCCTATCAATTGACGATGGCCGTGGCTCCGACCAAGAGTATGGATCGCTACGAGTGGTTCCTGGAGAAGGCTGCCGAGGTGGGCGTAGACCGCGTTATTCCCGTCGAGTCGGCCCATAGTGAGCGCCGAGCCTTTAAGCGCGAGCGGGGTGAGAAGGTACTGACGGCGGCCGTCAAACAGTCACTGAAGGCCTACCACCCCCAATTGGATGAGCTGACACCCTTTGCTCGGGTGCTTCAGATGCCTTTTGCGGGGGATAAGTACATTGCCCACTGTGAGCCGGCACAGAGCCCCGAAGGGAAGCTCTACCTGCCACAGGTCGTGGAGCCGGGCCGTGAGGTGTTGATTCTCATCGGCCCCGAGGGAGACTTCTCGCCCGAGGAGATTTCGCAGGCCCTGGAGTGCGGATTCAGGGAGATTACACTCGGCAACCAACGCCTGCGCACCGAGACGGCAGCTGTGGTGGCTACGGTGATGGTGGCGGTGAAGAATAATTAGGAATTAGGAATTAGGAATTAGGAATCTCCCCTAATGCCCCTAATGCCCTTTGCTGGCCTAAAGATTTGCAAAACAAAAGAATAGAAAACCTTACTGCCTAAAGATTTGCAAAACAAAAGAATAGAAAGATGTTTGTAATTACGTTGCTTGCTTTGGTGGTGATTTCGGCGCTGCTGTTTTCGGTGCCGGTGCGGTGGAAGAGTCGCACATCGCTGCTGATTGTTGCCCTGGGGGTATTGCTTCCGGTGGCACGAGCTGTGCAGGTGCTCTTTGATGCGCCCACGCGGGTTACGCTCTGGCGTTCACCCGGAGTGATTTTTGGAGCCGAGGGGGCCTCGATGGATGCCTTGTCGGCCCTCTTTGTTCTTGTCATTGCCATCGGAGGGGTGGCTACTTCGATCTATGCCTGTGGCTACCTGAAGCGCTACGAGGGGGTGAAGTCTTCGGCCCACCTTTCGTTGCACTGTCTCTCGCTGGTGACCCTTGTCTTCTCGATGATGGGGGTTGTGGTGGCTGACGGCGGTTATACGTTCCTCTTCTTCTGGGAGCTGATGACCATCGCCTCGTTCCTGCTGATTTTGTTCGATGCCCAGCGGGCCGAGGTGACACGCGCCGCTCTGAGCTACCTGGTGATGATGCATATCGGATTTTTGTTCTTGGTCGGGGGCTTTGTCAGCCTGTGGGTACAGACCGGCTCGGCCAACTTCTCGGCCTTGGGACTCTACTACCGTGAGGTGGCCATCCTCCCGCTGGTCGTTATCTTCCTGGTGGGTTTTGGTATGAAGGCGGGTCTGTTTCCGATGCACGTCTGGCTGCCCGAGGCGCACCCTGCGGCTCCGTCGCATGTCTCGGCCGTGATGTCGGGCGTGATGATTAAGACGGGTATCTACGGCATCCTGCGTGTGGTGGCTCCCGTCGAGGGTGAAGCCCTCTTTACGGTGGGTGTGATTCTGCTGGTGGTGGGTATTGTAACGGGCCTTTGGGGCGTAATCCTGGCCGCTACACAGAACGACGTGAAGCGCCTGATGGCCTACTCTTCGATTGAGAATATTGGCGTGATTCTGATTGGCTTGGGCGTTGCGGCGCTGGGTAAGTATAGCGGAAATGGAGCTGTGGCTCTGTGTGGCCTGTGCGGAGCCCTGCTGCACGTTATTAACCACTCGTTCTTCAAGTCTCTGCTCTTCTTTGGGGCCGGCAATATCTACTCCGAGACGCACACGACGTCGCTCGACCGCCTGGGTGGCCTGGCCAAGAGTATGCCGATGACGGCCGCCATCTTCTTAGTGGCCACGGCTGCCATCTGTGCCCTGCCCCCGCTCAACGGATTCGTTTCAGAGTGGCTTATCTACCTCGGACTGCTCAATAATGTGGCTATGGGTCAGCAGGTGGTTGCTGCCGTCTGCGGAATTATCGGCCTGGGCCTGATTGGTGGTATCGTGGTGCTGGCCTTCACGAAGCTCTACGGTGTGGTATTCTTAGGTTCGCCCCGCTCGCACGAGGTGGCCGAGGCTTCGGAGGTCGATAACTTCCGCATCGCAGCAACGGCACTCCCGCTGCTGGGTATCCTTGCGGTGGGTCTCTTCCCGCAGGGCGCGGTTCGTGTGGTGGCCCGTGCGGGTGACTTCTTCCTTCGCGCAGAGGGAATGAATACGGCCCAAATAGCCGAGCAGATCTTCCCCGAGAGCCTGCGCGTGCTCTCGCTCACGGCCTGGGTGCTGGTGGCGGTTATCGCCTTGGTCTATCTGCTCAAGAGCCGGGCCCTGAAAAAGCGCTGTGTCAGCTCGGGTCCCACCTGGGGCTGCGGATTCACGGCCACTAATACCCGCATGGAGTACACCGGAGAGAGTTACTCCGAGGGCTTGCAGTCGATTGCTACGTCGCTGACCCAGAATACGGGCGAGGGTGATGTGGTGGCCCATCAGGAGATTTTCCCGACTTCGCACAGCTTCTCGGTAGGACATAAGGATAAGATTGACGGCCTGTTTGCGGCCTGGTGGATGGAGCTGATGCGCCGCATTAACAGCTATGTGATGCGTCTGCGCACGGGTAAAATCAACCACTATGTCCTCTTTGCGCTGGCCTTCCTGGTGCTGATTTTTGTACTTTCGGTATTAAATTGGATTTAAGATGTATTATCTGCTCAATATCGTTCTGCTTCTGTTGGTTGCCGTGGCCATCCCGGGCCTGGTAAACCGCACGCGTGCCCGCCTGGCGGGTCGCCTCGGAATCCGCTTTACGCAGCACCTGCACAACGTCTGGGTACTGCTGCGCAAGGGGGCCGTCTACTCACCGACCACCACGACCCTGTTCCGCCTGACCCCCGCCTGCTACTTCGGCTCGGCCCTGGTGGCCCTGCTCTTTATTCCGGTGGGTGACCTGCACGCACCGCTCGCCTTCAAGGGCGACATGATCTGCTTCGCCTATACGTTGGCTATCGGCCGTTTCTTCCTGATTCTGGCCGCCATGGATACGGGCAGCTCGTTTGAGGGTATGGGTGCCAGCCGTGAGGCCCTCTATGGTGCGCTGGTCGAGCCGGCCATGATGCTCCTCTTCGGTACGCTGGCCCTCCTGTTCGGCTACACCTCGTTTGATGACATCTTCTCGGCCGCCCGTCAATTCGATGTGCAGCTGACCATTATCCTGATGTTGATGGCCTTTCTGTTTGTGCACCTGCTCTTTGTCGAGTCGGGTCGTGTGCCGGTCGATGACCCCCGTACCCACCTCGAGCTGACGATGATTCACGAGGTGATGTGCCTGGACTACTGCGGCGTGGATTTGGCGCTGATTCAGATGGGCAGCTGGATGAAGAGTGCCGCCCTGGCTGTGGTGGCTGCCAACGCCGTGGCTATGCCCCTGGGCTACCATTGGTGGATTGTCACTCCGCTGGCGGTGCTGCTTGCAGCCCTGCCGATTGGTGTGGTCGAGTCCTCGCAGGCCCGCAACAAGCTCTCGCGCAATACGACCTTCATCCTGACCATCGTGGCCATGGCTGCCATCGTATTCTTCATGGGTTACCTCATTCAACTAAATATTCAGATCTGATGATACTCTCGCTTATAATCCTCTATGTGCTGACGCTCATCTACCTGGCTACCACCGAGCGCTTCCGCAATGCGGCGACCATCATGTCGTTGCAGGGGTGGATTCTGATGGCTATTGCCGTGGTGCGCCTCCACTCGCTGAATTGGGCCGAGTTGGCCTTCATCGTCGCCGAGACGGCCCTCTTTAAGGGTATTGTCGTGCCGGCCATCCTCTTTGCGGTGATTCGTCGCACGAAGATCAACCGCATCACCACGGCCGGCTCGTCGCAGGTGCACTCGCTGCTGCTCTCGATTCTGGCCCTCGCGGCAAGTGCCTCGCTGACCTACTTTGTGGCCGATTCGACCGATCAGGTGCACGTTGTCTTCTTCAGCGTTGCCCTCTACTCGCTTTTGAGCGGTCTGGTGCTTATCGTGCTGCGTACCCGCATCTTTTCGCACCTGGTCGGCTTCCTGGTTATCGAGAATGGCGTCTTCCTCTTCTCGACAGCCATTGGCGTTGAGATGCCCCACCTGATTAACATCGGTATTATGCTCGATATTCTGATTTCGATTCTGATGCTGGGCATCTTCCTTACGAAGATCGACAGCCGCATCCACTCCGATGATACCGACCGTCTGACCCACGTTAAAGATTAAGAAGCTATGATGATACTCTACTTTTTACTCTCCCTGCTCTTTGCGGGCCTTGCGTTTGCAGCCCGCCAAAAGCGCCATATCTCGCTGCTTGGTGGCGGATTTCATACCGTGCAACTCCTCTTTACCGCTGCTCTGCTGTGGGGAGGTGTGAGCGGTCAAACCCAATTGGGCTTCTTTACTTTCGACTCCTTAGGCGTGCTCTTCTACCTGCTGTTGGCTCTGGTCGGGCTCTTTGTCTTTGTCCACTCGATTGGCTACCTGATGGAGAACTCGCTCAAAGAGTACCGCCTCTACTTTGCCCTGCTGATGCTCCTGCAGACGGCCATTACGGGGGTCTACTTCGCCAATAATATTGCTGTGACCTGGATTTTCCTGGAAGCTACGACCCTCTGCGCTGCGGGGATCATCTACCACCGCCGCGAGGAGCATGCGTTGGAGGCGACCTGGAAGTATGTCTTTGTCTGCTCGACCGGTATTGCGATGGCCTACCTCGGAATCCTGCTCATCTGCTCGATTGCCGAGGGTGGTTCGCTCGAGTATGCCGCTCTGAGCAGCCGCTTAGCCGAGGGAAATCCCCTCTTTTTGAAGATTGCCTTTATGCTGGTACTCTCGGGTTACAGCTGTAAAATGGAGATTTTCCCCCTCTATACCATCGGCATCGATGCCAACTTTGCTGCTCCGTCACCCGCCTCGGCCCTCATCTCGACGGGTCTGGTCAATGCCGGCTTTTTGGCCATCTTCCGCATCTACCGCCTGATGGCCCAGACCGAAATCTTTGATTGGGTGCGTGCCGTGCTGCTTATTGCGGGTGTCATCTCGCTGGCTGTCGGAGCGTTGTTCCTTCGCCGCACCAACCACTACAAACGCTTCCTGAGCTACTCGACGGTCGAGAATATGGGT
>CAYRPL010000069.1:0-8908 GCA_964426045.1 uncultured Alistipes sp.
CACTCTTCACCACCACGGCTCCCGCCTCGGCGGGCAGCTCCACGGGCCGCTCGACCAAGAAGGCCTTCACCCCGCGGGCGGCCATCTGCGCAATGTAACGGTGCGAGTCGTGTCTTTCGCCCCGCATAGCCACAAAGAGGGCCTCGGAGGCGGGTTTGCAACTGCGCGAGTCGGTCACCACCGAACTCACCGAGCCATCCCGACCCAGCAACTCGCCCCCCACAATGGCGGCAATCTCCGAGAGTTTATAGTTCATCCGTCTGATTTCTAATTAAAGTTAACCACGGTAATACCCGCTCCCCCGCGGTCGGCATGTTCATCTGCTGCCGAGGCAACCTCGGGAATGGTGCGCAGGTAGCGGCGAATCTCCTCCTTGAGGGCTCCGGTGCCCTTGCCGTGAAGAATCGTCACCGAGCCGACACCCACCATCAGGGCATCATCGACCAAATCCTGCACCAACTCCAGGGCCTCCATTACACGCATACCGCGCACGTCGATATGATCCTTGAAGTTGAGTTTGCGGGCCGAGATATCGACCGCCACCACCGTACGGGGAGCCTGAGGGCGTGTCGCCTCGCGGTACTCGCTGTTCGAGACCACATCCAACTGTGCGACATCGACGGTCGTAAGAATCTGTCCGAAGGCCACTTGCGCCTTCTTACCCTTCAGCGAGCGCACCTCGCCAGGAATCTCCTGCCCTCGGAGCTTCACCTTCGAGCCCACCTTCACCTCGGGGGCACGCTTTACGGGAGCTGCGGGCTCAGCCTGCACCTCACCCTGACGCTCCTTGCGCTCCTGACGGCGCTGGCGGCGACGCTCGATCTTCTCCATCTCGCGCTGCACGGTAGCCGAGCGCTCCGAATCCTCCTTATCGGCCTGATTGACCCTCTCGCGGAACTCCTCGAACTCCTTGCGGGCCAGACGGGTAAGCTCCTTCTCGGCCTGGGCCTCGCGAATATCCTTAATCGTATTCTCAATCTTACGGTTGGCCTCGGCCAGCAGCTCCTGGGCCTCACTCTTGGCCTTGCGCAGAATCTCCTGACGCTCCTGCTTGATGCGGGCCAACTGCTCGGAGTAGCTCTGCTCCAGCTCCTCGACCTTGCGATCCGTCAAGCGGATGCGGTCACGCTTCTGCTCCCAATAGTGCTTGTCACGGGCAATCTCGCGCAGCTGCTTCTCGAGGTTGATGTGGTCCGAACCCGCCTTCTCACTGGCACGACGGATAATCTCTTCGGGAAGGCCGATTTTGCGGGCTATTTCCACGGCAAACGAGCTGCCCGGCTTACCGATTTCGAGGCGGAACAGGGGGCGGATATGTTGCACATCGAACATCATCGCACCGTTGGCTATCCCCTCGGTCGAGGAGGCGTAGTACTTGATATTGGCATAGTGGGTCGTGATGACACCGTAGCACCCCTTCTCGACCAGACGCTCGAGAATCGACTCGGCAATCGCACCGCCAATCACGGGCTCGGTACCCGAACCGAACTCATCAATCAAAACCAACGTGCGCTGCGAGGCTCCGGCGAGCATATTTTTCATATTCTTCAGGTGCGAGGAGTAGGTCGACAGGTCGTCGTCAATCGACTGCTCGTCACCAATGTCAATGAAGATATGGTCAAAAATCGGAAGCTCGGAGTTTTCTAATGCAGGCACCAAAAATCCGCATTGGAACATATACTGCACGATACCCGTAGTCTTCAGGCAGACCGACTTGCCTCCGGCATTGGGTCCCGAGATGACCAGCAGGTGCTTGCGCTTGTCGAGCTCCAAATCGAGCGGCACCACCTCCTTGCCCTGCGCCTTGAGGGTCTGCTGCAAGAGCGGGTGGCGGGCACGGCGCAGCACCAACCGATCGTCGGTCGATACGATGGGGCGACCGCCCATATTCTCCACCGCCCAGCGGGCCTTGGCACGCACCATATCCAGCTCGGCCAGGCACTCTCCGGCTGCCGCCAACTCGTCGGCCGAGGGGCGCAGCGACTCGGTAAAGAGGGTCAGGATGCGGACAATCTCTCGACGCTCGGCATACTGCAACTCCTTGAGGGCGTTGTTAATCTCAACCACCTCCACCGGCTCGATATAGACCGTCTTTCCGGTGGCCGACTCGTCGTGAATAAATCCCTGCAACTTACGCTTATTGGCTGCCGAAACGGGGATTACAGCCCGCCCTTCACGCACCGAGAGTGTGGCATCGGCCTCAACGATTCCCGCCTGCTTGGCCTGGTGCAAAAGCTGTTGCAAACGCTTGGCAGCCTGTCCCTCGTGGTCACGAATCGAGCGGCGAATCTGCTGCAGTTCGGGCGATGCCGAGTCACGCACCTCGCCAAAGCGGTCGATCAGGCGTTCAATCTGTTGAAGATTCTCGGGAAAGGAGCTCACCTTGCGGGTACGCTCATAGAGGGTCGGATAGCCCTCGGGGCCGCGACTGCGGATAAACTCCACCACCTCGCCAATCGAAGTCAGGGCCTGCCGCAGGGTCACCACCTCGAAGGTATCGAGCCAGGCCCCCTCGACACGCACCTTCTCGACAATGCGGTCGATGTCCGAAAACTCCGAATCGGGAAACTCTCGCTCCAGAATCAGGATGGTACGCATCTCATCGGCCAAATCCAGGCGGCGCTCAATCTTCCTCCGATTGGTCGTAAACTGCTGGTCAAGAAGCAGATCGCGGGCCATCTGCATCGTACAATGCGCCGCCACCTGCTCGCGCAGGCGGTCAAAACCAATCTTCTGTTCAAAATTCGAGGGATATATCATTTCGTTGCGTTCTGTTTACAAGGGTAGTCCGGAAGGGGGCCCTCCGGACTACTCCTCATTGAATTTGAGTCACTACCTCTTCAGGTTTTTGAGCGAATCCTTCATTCGCTCGGCCTCGGCCTTCTGGGCACGTTTCTCGGCCTTGGCAGCCTTCTTATCCTCGTCAGAACCGAAGACCGAGAAGTGTACATAGCGCGAGGGGTGCTCCTTCAAATCGGCCAGCAGTGCCGAGAGGTTCTCGCTCGCCTGTGTAAGCTGGGCATAGAGCTCTTTGTCGCTCAACAACTTACCCACCGTACCTTCGCCCTTGCGAATCTCGGCCAACACCCCGCTCAGCTCCGAGAGGGTCTTATCCAGGTTCTCCACCACCTGAGCCTCGGCCAGCTTCGTGGAGAAGGTGTTCATATTGGCCATCAGCGAATCCAGACGACCGGCATTCTCGCCCAGCGCGGTCGAGAACTCCGAGATTCCCTTCACGGCACTCTTCAAGCCCTCCTTTTCGGAGCTTAAAATCTGGTCCAGATTGCCCGAAATGGAGTTCAGGTGGGTCGTCAGTCCTTGGATATTGTCGGCATTGCCCTCCACCACACCGTGCAGGGCCTCAAGGGTAACGGTCAGCTCGTCGGCCAGGCGGGTCACCTTCTGCATGATGGGGTCGATGGCGGCCATCATATCGGGAGCCTGGCTCGAGGGGATGGTATCGCCACTCTCGAACGACTCCGAAGAGCTTCCCAAGACAATCTCCACCGCCTTGCCACCCATCAGACTGCTGCTCACCATGCGAGCCTCGCTGTCACGCGGAATGGCATAGCGTTTTTTGATGGTCATCTTCAAAATCACCTTCTCGCTGAGCGAGGAGTCAAAGATGATACCCGTCACGGTTCCCACCTTCACACCGCGCATCAACACGGGCGAAGCCTCCTGCATCCCCGACACCTGGTCGTAGGCGGCATAATAGTCGGCATTGCGGCTGAAGATATCAATGCCGCTCAGAAAACGAATACCGGCCCAGGCGCAGAGAATCATCGTCACGCCAAAGATACCGATTTTTACCTCTTTCTTCATAATTCTTATAAAGTTGTTTTTCTCACTTACTACTTGATTTCGGTGCCTGTAAAGTGCACCACATAGGCATCCTTAAAGCTCTCGCGCACCTGCTTCAACGCCTTTGCAGCCTCCTGTCGGGTGGCGTAGATTCCGTAGCAATACTTATAGCAGTAACGCCCCGAGGAGGTGAACTCCGCACAGCGGTTGCGATACCCCTTCAACTCGGCATCGGAGAGCGAAATCCGCTTGGTCGAGGCCAGAATCTGAATCGTATAACCACTCTTCAGGGGCGACTGCTCAATCGTCGGCTCCGGCTCTGCAGCGGGCTCTGTCGGCGCCGCCACAGCCTCCTCGTCGAGCAGCGTATTCTCGACATAGGCCGCATAATCCTTCACCGCCCCAAGCAGCGCCCGCGCAATGGCCGTCTGCCCCTTCGAGGAGGTCATCTGCTTAAGCTCTGCGGCATTCGACATAAAGCCGATCTCGGTCAGAATACTCGGCATATCGGTTGCATAGAGCACCTTCAGCGGCTGGCGCTTGATGCCTCGGTCGTGGTAGCCCGCAGCCTTGTAGTTCTTCTGCACGATGCGGGCCATCGCCTCGCTGTACTTTCCATAGGTGAATTGCAGATTCTGAATATAGGCCCGCACGATGGCCGCCGTGCGCTCGTCGGACATATCTAAAAACTCCTCCTTGTTGTTGGCATAGAGGACCGCCTCGTTGATGCGGGTCTCCTTCTCGCTCTCACCCATAATCAGGGTCTCCAGACCACGGGCCGCCGTCGAGCGGGCGGCATTGGCGTGAATCGAGATAAAGAGGTCGGCCTCGGCCTTGTTGGCGATGTCGGCTCGGGCCTGCAAATCCTTGTTCAAATCCGTAGAGAACTGCTTGTCGGTGGTGCGCGTATAGATCACCTTCACCCCGGGCATCTCCTTCTGAATCAGCTCTCCCAGCTTCAAAGCTACCTGCAGGTTGATATTCTTTTCGTGGTAGCCGCCATAGCTGGCTCCCGGGTACTTCGGGCCTCCGTGTCCGGCATCAATGACCACCACCTTCAGGCCACGCTCCTCGGCCGCGCGCACGGGGGCCGCAAAGAGCAGCGGGGCAACCAAAAGCACAACTGCGCAAACAAAAAGTCCCCCGAAAGCGGGAAAAGTGGTGCGAAAATTCATCTATCTGCAAATTTTTATCTATATTTGTCGGCGCTAAAAAAGCGTACAGATGAGCGACAAACGCCCATTCTTGGTTTTTTTGCCGACGCGTCGGCAAAGGTACAATTTTTTTTGGAATTTTGAAGCAATTTAAGACAAAATATCTCCTTTTGGCAGCCATCCTGCTCCTTTTCGGACAGGCGCTCCTCGGTCGCAGCGACTCGAGTGAGGTGCTTTTCCGTGCCCTGCAGGACTCCTTGCAGCGTGTCCGCCCCACTGCCATCTCCGACTCGACGGCCGCCATCCCCACGGATGAGAGCCCCCGTGAGCGTCGCCAACGTGCCCGTGAGGCTCGCCAGGCGCAGCTTGCCCAACAAAAGGCGGCACAAACCGACTCGCTCTTCTCGGCCCACATCGACTCGCTGGTTGAGAGCCACACCCACGACCACACCCACGACCACGACCATGACCACGCGACCGACACCACCCGTCGCAAGCGTAGTGGCGGCGGTATGGGACTTGAGGATATCATCTCGGGAAAGAACAAGGACTCGCTGGTCTACGACGTGCGTAACAAGAAGGTCTACATCTATACCGAGGGTGATGTGAACTATCAGGATATGAACCTGAAGGCCGACTTTATGCAGATGGATATGACCACCAAGGAGATCTACGCCTACGGCAAGACCGACACCACGCAGCGACAGGCCGATGCCGAGGCTGCCGTCACCCGCCCCGTATTCACGCAGGGCAGCACCTCCTATACGATGGACACCATCACCTACAACATCTCCTCGGGCAAGGCCAAAATCAAGGGTGTAGCCACGCAGGAGGGTGACGGATGGTTAGTCGGCGGCCACGTCAAGAAGATGAAGGACAATACAATCAACATCTCCGACGGTAAGTATACCACCTGTGACCATACCGACCACCCGCACTTCTACCTGGCGATGACCAAGGCAAAGGTGATTCCGGGCCAAAAGGTCGTAACGGGTCCCGCCTACTTGGTGCTGGAGGATGTACCCATCTACCCGCTGATGCTGCCCGAGGGATTCTTCCCCATCAGCTCGGGCCCGAAGTCGGGTCTGCTGATGCCCACCTATGGTGAGGATGCCACCAAGGGATTCTTTATTCGCGACTTAGGTTACTACTTCACCTTCAAGGACTACATGGACCTGGCGATTCGAGGCGGTATCTACACCCTCGGTTCGTGGGAGGCCTCGGCCGCCTCGCGCTATGTCAAGCGTTACAAGTTCAGTGGCAACCTGAACTTCCAATACTCGAACATCCGCACAGGAGATAAGGGCGAGCCCGACTACCTGAAGCAGAGCAACTTCAGTCTGAAGTGGACCCACACACAGGATCCCAAGGCCAACCCGGGTTCGACCTTCTCGGCCTCGGTGAACTTCGCCACCAGCGGTTACAGCCGCTACTCGGCCACCAACCTGAACGACATGCTCTCGACGCAGACCAACTCCTCGATCTCCTACTCGAAGAGCTGGGCCGGCACCCCCTTCTCGCTCTCGGCCAATATGTCCGTGTCGCAGAACTCGCAGAACCAGACCATCTCGGTAACGCTGCCCACCATCGTCTTCAACGTCTCGCGCGTCTACCCCTTCAAGCGCAAGGAGGCAATGGGCAAGGCCCGTTGGTACGAGAAGATCTCGTTGCAGTACACCGGAAAGATGACCAACTCGCTCTCGACCACCGAGTCCGAGATATTCAGCAGCGAGTCGATTGATAAGATGAAGAACGGTATCGAGCATAAAATCCCCGTCTCGGCTTCGTTCAACCTCTTCAACTACATCAACGTCTCGCCCTCGTTCAACTACACCGAGCGCTGGTACTTCAAGAAGCAGGAGCGAGCCTGGAACCCCACAACCAACCAGGTAGACTACCTCGACCCCGAGTATGGTTTCTGGCGTCTGTACGACTATACGACCAGCCTCTCGGCCTCGACCACCATCTACGGTATGTACCGCGCCAAGAACAAGCGCAAGCAGCAGAAGCTGCAGGCTGTGCGCCATACGCTGACCCCCACCATCGGTGTAAGCTACGCCCCCGACTTTACGAAGATGACCTATGGCTACTATAAGGTCGTGCAGAGCGACTCGACGGGCCGACACACCGTCTACTCGCCCTTCTCGGACAACGCCTACGGTGTCCCCTCGGGCAAGCTCTCGGCCTCGCTCAACTTCTCACTCTCGCAAAACTTGGAGATGAAGGTGCTGAGCAAGCGCGACACCTCGGGAATCAAGAAGGTGAAGTTAATCGACGACTTCCGCATCAGCGGCTCCTACAACTTCGCCGCCGACTCGATGAAGCTCTCGAATATCGCCCTCTCGTTCCGCACCACGCTCTTCGGCAACTTCGGACTGAACCTCTCGATGACCCTCGACCCCTACCGTGTAACTCCCGAGGGTAAGCGCATCAACAAACTCTTCTTCCCTGGCCGTATCGTATCGACGGGCTGGTCCTTCGGCTACTCGTTCCAGTCGCGTGCCGACAAGTCGCAACCCGCCCTCAACGACATCACGACCATTCCGCCCGAGTACCAAAACCCCTTCTACGACCCCTATGGGCGTATGGACCCCGTCCTACGAAGGCAGTATATGTCGCAGGCCTACTACGACTTCTCGATGCCCTGGAACCTGAGTTTCAACTATAACATCAGTTATAGCGTAAGCTATGTAAACAACGGAACCACAGGCTATAAGAAGAATATCAACCAAACCCTCGGCTTCAACGGCTCGATAAACCTCACCCCCAAGATGGGACTTACGTTCCAGGGCGGATTCGACCTGATGAGTCGTAAGCTGACCACCTCGCAGATATCACTCACGCGCGATTTGCACTGCTGGCAGATGTCCTTCAATTGGGTCCCCTTCGGCCACTATAAACAGTGGAGCTTCAATATCGGCGTCAAAGCCGCCTCGCTGGCCGACCTCAAGTACGACAAGAGCCAGAGTATGTACGACAATATGTACTAAAAAAGCAGGCTTCGGCCTGCTTTTTTGGTACAATGAGCAATGAGCAATTAGCAATTAGCAATTAGTAATTAGCAATTAGGGGGGGCACTCTGTCAGTCATTCCGAGGACGACCTTTAGGTCTGACGTGGGAATCTCCAACAGGATGTAATTCTATGAGTATAAGAAGCTGTTTTGAATTTTATTAAATATGTTAGGCCGTTACTCAGAAAATTAGTTTCGGCTTCTAAGTTTTAGATTGCCACGCACCTAAAGGTGCTCGCAATGACTGAAAGTAAGCTAAAAACGAGCAGCATAAGCCGCTCGTTTTTAGATGATTGCTAATTCCTAATTCCTAATTCCTAATTAAATTTTTGCGTTGCCGCAAAAATTTCGCCCTGCCGAAAAGCAGGGCGAAAAGCATAAAGACTCGGGCTGCGCCCTCATAAAAGCCTAAATTTTAAAAAGCGGAAACAGCGCGCACATAGTAGAGGTTGTACTTATAGTCGTCGTAGGTGTCGCCATCGTACATACGGACACGCCACGCACAAAACTTGCCTCTATATTTGCGACTCGACTCCGTTGAGGACCAATACCACTTCATCTCTCCCTTATTGGCCAACTTTTTACCTCCCTTTTGTTCCAAGGTACGATTTACCGCATCACGATTGAGGTAGAGGGTCTTTAACTCATTTATTGCCGGCAGATACCATCCCTTTCCTAAATCGAGGCACCACTTAAAGGCGGGGTATTTCGACTCATAACCGTAAACATGCATATTTTCCGCGCCATTGGTTTCGCTAACAGCGCCAATCAGCCGCCTCTGCTCAAGCTTATCCGAAGCCCACTGCAATTCCGACGAAGATTCCGTCATACTCACAATCTTGCCGTGCCGGCCGGTCTCATCCACCCAGAAGACTACGCCCTCTTTGCCGCCTTTGTTGTAATAGTCACCCACCTGATAGGTGCCGGGCTTACGGAAC
>CAYRPL010000070.1:0-8791 GCA_964426045.1 uncultured Alistipes sp.
GCAATTCATAGCCCCTCCCGACAATTCCCACCCAATCACACTCCTCCCAGTTCAATTTTGAATTTTGAATTAACTCAATTCCTAATTTCAAAAGCTGTCAGCTAAAAATAATTTTGAATTTTGAATTTTGAATTTTGAATTCTGAATTGCCCGTTGCTCATTGCTCGTTTAATTTGGTAAAATCTCCTATGAAACCGTAGAAAATTTTGAATTTTGAATTTTGAATTCTCAATTTCTATTTGTACCTTTGTGCCCAATATGAGAGAGGATAAAACAAGCCCCCAGCCAAATGCTGCGGCTTTGTGTAAGCAGGCGGCGGAGAACACGACCGGAAATCCGGCGGGTTGTGGGAGCGATGTTTTTTCTACTGTTTTGGGGTAACTGTTTTCAGTTGCCCCTTTTTTTATCCGAAAATCGGTGTCTATGAGCAAAGTTTGGGTATTGAAGGGCGGTAAAGTTTACCGCGAAGGTCGCTTCGAGGAGGCGACGGTGGTGGTGCGTGACGGACGCATTGAGGCGATTTCGTTGGAGGCCGAGGCCGAGGGTGCCGAGCTTGTTGACTGCACGGGGCGCTATATTCTGCCCGGACTGGTCGATGTGCATGTCCACCTGCGTGAGCCGGGCTTCGAGCGCAAGGAGTCGATAGCCACCGGAACGGCCGCTGCGGCGCGTGGCGGCTATACGACGGTCTGCTCGATGCCCAACCTGAACCCCGCACCCGACTGCCGCGAGCACCTCGATATGCAGTATGAGGCCATTCGACGTGGAGCGAAGATTCGCGTGATTCCCTACGCCACCATCACCCGAGGTCAGCAGGGGAGTGGCGAGCTGATTGACTTTGCGGAGCTGGCGGCCGATGTGATCGGTTTTTCGGATGATGGCCGAGGGGTGCAGGCCGAGGAGTTGATGCGCGAGGCGATGCGTCGTGTGAAGTCCACGGGCAAGAAGATTGTGGCCCACTGCGAGGACGAGAGTCTGCTGCATGGCGGTTACATTCACGATGGCGACTACTGCCGTCGCAACGGACACCGCGGTATCTGCAGTGAGAGCGAGTGGCGCCAGGTGGAGCGTGACCTGAAACTTGTCGAGGAGGTCGGCTGCCCCTACCACATCTGCCACATCTCGACCAAAGAGTCGGTCGAGCTGCTCCGAGCCGCCAAGGCCAAGGGGCTGCCCGTGAGTGGTGAGACGGGGCCCCACTACCTGCTGCTGACCGACGAGGATCTGCAGGAGGAGGGTCGCTTCAAGATGAACCCCCCGCTGCGCAGTCGTGAGGATCAATTGGCGCTCATCAACGGAATATTGGACGGTACGCTGGAGGTGATTGCCACCGACCATGCGCCCCACACTGCCGAGGAGAAGTCGCGCGGCCTGGAGAAGAGCCTGATGGGAGTTGTCGGCATTGAGACCGCCTTCCCGCTGCTCTACACCTACCTGGTGCGCCGTGGTGTGCTTACGCTTGAGAAGTTGGTCGAGCTGATGGCTGTAAATCCGCGTCGTCTGTTCGGCCTGGAGCCCGTGTTGGAGGTGGGTGCTGCGGCCGATTTGACGGTGATGGATCTGGATGCCGAGTACGAAATCGACCCCGAGGAGTTCCTCTCGAAGGGTCGTGCAACCCCCTTTGCCGGTTGGAAGGTGCGCGGTCGCACGTTGCTTACGCTGGTGGGCGGACAGGAGGCTTATAGAATTAGTAATTAGCAATTAGTGATTGGCTGGAAATCATATTTTTTGATAAAAACGGAAAAATTAGAAAATACAAAATAGAGCAAGATGAAACCATTTGACAAAAAGTTAGTTTTGGAGAACGGCGAGGAGTTTTACGGCTATGGCTTTGGTGCCGACCGTGAGGCTCTGAGCGAGGTGGTCTTCAATACCTCGATGGTGGGTTATCAGGAGATTCTCTCGGATCCCTCCTACACCGACCAGCTGGTGGTGATGACCTATCCTTTGATTGGTAACTACGGAACGGCCGACGAGGATTACGAGACCAAGTTCCCGACCATCGGAGGTATGGTGGTGCGCGAGTACAACGACACGCCCAGCAACTTCCGCTACACCAAGACTCTCGATGAGGTATTCCAGGAGCACAACATCCCCGCCATCTCGGGACTCGACACACGCCGCCTGATGCACATCATCCGTGACCAGGGTACGCAGCGTGCCATTCTGACCGATGCGGCCACCCCGACTGCCGAGGCCCTCGAGCGTCTGAAGGGCTATGAGCAGCGTCACGATGCCGTGGCCCGCGTAAGTTGCAAGAAGCGCTGGTTCTCGCGCACGCCCAACCACAAGTGGGACGTGGTGATTGTCGATTGCGGCATCAAGAACACCTTTATTCGTCAGCTCAACTCGCTGGGCTGCAACGTGACGATGGTGCCCCACAACGCTACCGTGGAGGAGGTGATGGCCTTCCGTCCCAATGGTGTGCTGATCTCCAACGGCCCGGGTGATCCGGCCGACCAGACGGCTGCCATCGAGCTGGTGAGGAGTCTGCGTGGCAAGCTGCCCATCTTCGGTCTGGGTCTGGGTATGCAGATTATCGCCCTGGCCTATGGTGCCAAGGTCGAGAAGATGCGTTGCGGCCACCGTGGAGCCAACCACCCCATTAAGAACCATCGCACCGGTGAGATTGAGATTGCCGTGCAGAACCACGGCTATATGGTGACCCCCGGAACGGGTCAGATGCTCGAGGTGACCCACACCAACCTGCTGGACGAGACCATCGAGGGTGTGGAGTGCCGCATCGACCGCATGCTGGCGGCTCAGTTCGATCCGACGGCGGCCCCGGGCGAGTACCACGAGTTGTTCAAGAAGTTTGTTAATTTAATGGAGGAGAGATAAGATGCCGAAGAGAACAGATATCAAGAAGGTGATGGTCATCGGCTCGGGCCCGATTGTGATTGGTCAGGCTGCCGAGTTCGACTATGCAGGTACGCAGGCCTGCCTGGCCCTCAAGGAGGAGGGTTATGAGGTGGTGTTGGTGAACTCCAACCCTGCGACCATCATGACCGATACGAATATTGCCGACAAGGTCTACATGGAGCCCCTGACCCTGGAGTATGTGGCCAAGATTATCCGCTACGAGCGCCCCGATGCCATTGTGCCGAGCTTGGGTGGTCAGACGGGTTTGAATCTGGCCGTGCAGCTCGCCAAGAAGGGTATTTTGCAGGAGTGCCACGTCGAGATTCTGGGTACCTCCTTCTCCTCGATTGAGCGTGCCGAGGATCGCGAACTCTTCAAGGAGCTCTGCGAGGGCTTGGGTGAGCCTGTACTCCCCTCGGAGGTTGCCTCGTCGGTGGAGGAGGGTCTGAAGATTGCCGAGCAGATCGGCTACCCCGTGGTACTGCGCCCCGCCTTTACGCTGGGCGGTACGGGCGGCGGCTTTGCCGACAACGAGCAGGAGTTCCGCGAGTTGATGCGTAACGCCCTGATTCTCTCGCCTGTACACCAGGTGCTGGTCGAGAAGAGCATCAAGGGCTACAAGGAGATTGAGTTCGAGGTGATGCGCGATGCCCGCGATACGGCCATTGCCATCTGCTCGATGGAGAATGTCGATCCGGTGGGTGTTCATACGGGCGACTCGATTGTGGTGGCTCCGGCCCAGACCCTGACGAACCGCGAGTTCCAGATGCTGCGCTCGTCGGCTCTGAAGATTATCCGCGAGCTGAAGATTGAGGGTGGTTGCAACGTGCAGTTTGCCCTCGACCCCCTCTCGTTCAAGTACTTCCTCATTGAGGTAAATCCCCGAGTGTCGCGCTCGTCGGCCCTCGCTTCGAAGGCTTCGGGATTCCCCATTGCCCGTGTAAGTGCCAAGATTGCCGTGGGTCTTACGCTCGATGAAATTCGGATTGCCAATACGCCGGCCTCGTTTGAGCCGACCCTGGATTATGTGGTAACCAAGGTGGCTCGCTTCCCCTTCGATAAGTTTGTCGATGCCTCCAATAAGCTCGGTACGCAGATGAAGGCGACCGGTGAGGTGATGGCCATCGGTCGCACGATGGAGGAGTCGCTGCTCAAGGCGGTACGCTCGCTCGAGACGGGTGTCTGCCACATCCACCACAAGAAGTTCGACGACTGGAACGTCGAGCAGCTGCTGGAGTACATCAAGGATGGTACCGACGACCGCCTCTACGCCATTGCCCAGCTGATTCGCAAGGGCGAGGATTTGGTGATGATCTACAACCGCACGAAGATCGACCTCTTCTTCCTCGAGAAGTTCAAGAACATCGTCGAGATGGAGAATCTGCTGCGTGAAAATGTCGGCAACCTCGAGGTGCTGCGCGAGGCCAAGCAGATGGGCTTTGGTGACAAGTTCATCGGCCAGCTCTGGGGCAAGAAGGAGAGCGAGATGTTCCTGCTGCGCAAGGAGCACGGACTCTTCCCTGTCTATAAGATGATTGATACCTGCGGTGGCGAGTTCTCGGGCTATGTGCCCTACTTCTACTCGACCTATGAGCAGGAGAACGAGTCGCGCATCAGCGACAAGGAGAAGATTGTGGTTTTGGGTTCGGGCCCCATCCGTATTGGTCAGGGCGTGGAGTTTGACTACTCGACCGTACACGCCATCTGGTCTATCCGCGAGGCGGGCTACGAGGCCATTATTATCAACAACAACCCCGAGACTGTATCGACCGATTATACCACCTCGGACAAGCTCTACTTCGAGCCGCTGACCGTCGAGGATGTGATGAACGTCATCGAGCTGGAGAAGCCCAAGGGAATTGTGGTGTCGCTGGGAGGTCAGACCGCCATCAACCTCGCTGAGCCTCTCCACGCCCTGGGTGTGCCCATCGTCGGCACCGACGTCGAGGCGATTCGCAACGCCGAGGATCGCGGTTGCTTCGAGCGCATCATGGAGGAGCTGGGTATCCCGCAGCCCGAGGCCGAGGCCGTAACCGATATCGAGCAGGGTGTGGCTGCCGCTACACGCATCGGCTACCCCGTGTTGGTACGTCCGAGCTATGTGCTGGGTGGTCGTGCCATGCAGATTGTATCCAACGAGGCGGCCCTGCGCCACTACCTGCAGACGGCCGTAGAGGTCAATGAGGACAGTCCCGTGCTGGTAGACCGCTACATCCAGGGTAAGGAGCTGGAGGTCGATGCCATCTGCGACGGTGAGCAGGTATTTGTCCCCGGCATTATGGAGCATATCGAGAAGACGGGTATCCACTCCGGAGACTCGATTTCGGTATATCCCACCTTCAGTGTCAGCCAGAAGGTGAAGGATCAGATTCTGGACTACACCAAGCGTTTGGGTCTGCGTATCGGCATCGTGGGTCTGTATAACATCCAATTCATCTGCGACCAGGACGACAAGGTCTACATCATCGAGGTAAACCCCCGCTCGTCGCGTACCGTGCCCTTCCTCTCGAAGTCCACGGGTGTGCAGATGGCCCACATCGCAACGCAGGTAATCTTGGGTAAGAAGCTCCGCGAGATGGGCATCACCGAGATTTACGGCAAGGAGAAGGGCCGCTGGTTTGTGAAGGCTCCCGCCTTCTCCTTCTCCAAGATTTCGGGTATGGAGTCCTACCTCTCGCCCGAGATGAAGTCTACGGGTGAGGCCATCGGTTACGATACGAAGCTCACGCGCGCCCTCTATAAGGCCCTCCAGGCCTCGGGTATGACGGTGGCCAACTACGGAACCATCTTCGTAACGATTGACGATGCCCGCAAGGAGGCTGCCCTGCCGCTGGTGCGTCGCTTCTACGACCTGGGCTTCAACATCGAGGCTACGACCGGTACGGCCGCCTTCCTGCGCGAGCATGGTGTGCGCACCCGTCTGCGCCGCAAGATGAGCGAGGGCTCGACCGAGATTATGGACTCGCTGCGCCAGGGTCACGTCAATTATGTAATCAACACCATTGACATCAATCAGCAGAAGACCCGCCTGGATGGCTACGAGATTCGCCGTGCCGCCGTCGAGAACGGAGTCACCGTCTTTACGGCTCTCGAGACCGTGAAGGTGCTCTTGGATGTCTTGGAGGAGATTACCCTGGGCGTTTCGACAATTGATGCTGAATAAAGTATGTACAAAAAGGACCTCTATAAGATTCTGAGCAACGAGCCGCTGACCGCCTCGGTGTGGCGCATGGTGCTTGCAGGCGATACGCAGTGGATTACCCGCCCCGGGCAGTTTGTCAATATCGAACTTGCAGGCCGCTATCTGCGCCGCCCGATATCGATCTCGGACTACGACGACAAAACCATCACCATAATTTATAAGGTGGTGGGTGCCGGTACCGAGCAGATGAGTGGAATGAAGGCGGGTCAGATGCTCGACCTGCTCACCGGACTGGGCAACGGATTCGATACCACGGTTGCGTGTCAGAAGCCCCTTTTGGTGGGGGGCGGTGTGGGTGTCCCCCCGCTCTACAACCTCTGCAAGCAGCTCTTGGCTGCCGGCAAGCAGCCCAAGGTGATTCTGGGCTTCAACCGTGCCGACGAACTCTTCTACTTCAAGGAGTTTGAGGCGCTGGGGGTTGCAACCTATGTCACCACCGTCGATGGCTCGGTGGGCGTGAAGGGCTTTGTGACCGATGCCATTCGCGAGAAGGCAATCGACTACGACTACTTCTACGCCTGTGGACCGCTGTCGATGCTCAAGGCACTCTCGGCTGCCACCACCACCTCGGGAGAGCTCTCCTTCGAGGAGCGTATGGGTTGCGGCTTTGGCGCCTGCATGGGTTGCTCGTGTAAGACCCTGACGGGTAACAAGCGCATCTGCAAGGAGGGGCCGGTATTGAAAAAATCGGAAATCCTCTGGTAATTTTCGATTTTATAGGGCATATTTCCCTTCTCCTTGCTTGGCGAGAATGGGCAGTACCTCAAGTACAGCCCATCCTCACCAATCGGCGGTCGAAGAAAAATCTGCTCCTCTAAAATCAAAAATTGATGTTGGAGCAATATCGTAAAATTTTGAATTTTGAATTTTGAATTGCAAATTGTTCGCATGTTGGATACAAAGGTAATATTAAGCGGTTTGGAGCTGGATAATCCGGTGATTCCGGCCAGTGGAACTTTCGGCTACGGCAACGAGTTCCGCGACTTTTACGATATCAACATCCTGGGTTCCTTCTCCTTCAAGGGGACAACCAAGGAGCCCCGTTTTGGCAACCCCACGCCCCGCATTGCGGAGTGTGAGGCCGGAATGATTAACGCCGTAGGTTTGCAGAACCCGGGCATCGACAAGGTGATTGCCGAGGAGTTGCCCCGCCTTCGCACCTTCTTCCACAAGCCGGTGATTGCCAACATCTCGGGCTTCTCGATTGAGGAGTACGCCTACTGCTGCGAGCGCATCGACAAGCAGGAGCAGGTGGGTATCATCGAGGTCAATGTTTCGTGTCCCAATGTGCGCCATGGAGGTATGTCCTTTGGCACCTCGCCCGAGGCGGCGGCTGAAGTGACCCGTGCCGTGAAGGCCGTGACCACCAAGCCGGTCTACATCAAGCTCTCGCCCAATGTGACCGATATTGTCTCGATTGCCAAGGCCTGCGAGGAGGCCGGAGCCGATGGTATCTGCCTGATTAACACAATGCTCGGCATGCGCATCGACCTGCAGCGTCGTCGCCCTGTGATTGCCAACACGATGGGTGGCTTCTCGGGCTCGGCCATCTTCCCCGTTGCGGTGCGCATGGTCTACCAGGTGGCTAAGGCCTGTCATGTACCCGTCATGGGCTGTGGCGGTGTGACTACGGCACGCGATGTGATTGAGATGATGATGGCCGGAGCCACGGCCGTGCAGGTGGGTGCCGCCAACCTGCGAAACCCCTATGCGGCCAAGGAGATTATCGAGGCCCTGCCCCGTGAGATGGAGCGCCTGGGCATCGAGAAGCTCTCGGATATTATTGGAATCGTTCAATAGGTTGAATAGCAAACAGACAAAATAATAGAAGATTATGGTAGAACGTGATGTGATTATTGCTTGTGACTTCAAGTCGGCCGAGGATACCTTCCGTTTCCTCGATTTGTTCAAAGACGAACCCCGCAAACCCTTCCTAAAGATTGGTATGGAGCTCTACTACGCCGAGGGCCCCGCCATCGTCAAGGAGATTAAGCGCCGCGGTCACAAGATCTTCCTCGATTTGAAGTTGCACGACATCCCCAACACGGTAAAGAAAGCGATGTCGGTGTTGCGCAACCTCGACGTCGATATGACCAACGTACACGCTGCCGGTACGATTGATATGATGAAGGCCGCCTTGGAGGGCCTCACGCGCGAGGATGGCACCCGCCCCCTGTTGATTGCCGTTACGCAGCTTACCTCGACCTCCGAGGAGCGTATGCAGCAGGAGCTGCTGATTGGCGCCTCGATCAACGATACCATTATCAAGTATGCCCAAAACACCAAGGCTGCGGGCCTCAATGGTGTGGTCTGCTCGCCTTTGGAGGCCGGCATGGTCAAGGAGGCGTGCGGCAAGGAGTTTTTGACCATCACCCCGGGTGTCCGCTTTGCAGATGGTGAGGTTGGCGACCAGGTGCGTGTCACAACCCCGGCTCGTGCCCGCGAGATTGGTTCCGACTTTATCGTCGTGGGTCGCCCCATTACGGCAGCCGAAGACCCCGTAGCGGCTTATCGTCGTTGTGTGGCCGAATTCTGTAATTTTTAATTTTATGCGGCATATTTTGCACCTACTCATTTGCCCCGAAAGGGCAGTACCTTAAGTACAGCCCTTCCGTGTCAAATTTCGGGCGGCACAAAATCTGCTCGCCTAAAATTAAAAATTGGGTGGTGGGGGAAGTGGCCTTCTGATCCTCACAGCATGAAAGCCCAAATAGAACCGTCGTTACG
>CAYRPL010000071.1:0-8727 GCA_964426045.1 uncultured Alistipes sp.
AGTAGTTTACGGCGGTGATAATCAGCGAGTCGCTCTTCAGATCCACGAAGGTTTTGTCGAGGGCCTTGCTATAGAGCAGGGCGTAGCGGGCCCGGCGCTCGGGGTACCACCAGAAGCGGGGCGAAAGGGAGTCGAGCATCGCTCGGAACTCTTCGGGCGACTCCTCGCTGCAGGCCTCGGCACGCTGAAGTGCCGGTTCGATGCGCCGTTGGTCCTCCCAATAGCTCAGCGCAAAGAGCCCCAGAGCGGTCGCCAAAAGCACGCTCAGCACCGCCAACTCATAGCGGACATAGTAGAAATCGTCGAAAAATCGTCGTATCGGGCCCATAACAAAAACAGGGTTTGGATACCAACTGAAAATTGCTCCCCTATGCTACAACGGCTTCTGCTCCTTATCGTAGTTGTCGCGATCCATAATCTGGAGTACGCGGCGCTCCTGGAGCAGAACAACCAGCAGCGCAAAAATCGCAAAACCGCCTACAAAGGCCCCCGCCAAGGGGATAAGCAGGCCTGCAACGGCCGAATAGAGGCCCACAGCAACCGCTGCCGCCAGCAGCAGCGAGAAGCAAAAAATCAAAATATCCGTGTGTCGTATCATCTTTATTGAGGCTTTCTAATTTTGGGTCGGATTCTCTCTTTAGGTTCGTGGGAGGGTTTTCTATTTTTGTTCGCACGCTCACCACCGGATCTCCTCACGACCGATACTCCTTAAGTAGGCATTGGCCTGCGAGAAGTGGCGGCAGCCGAAGAATCCGCGGTAGGCCGAGAGGGGCGACGGGTGTACCGCCTTGAGGATGCAGTTCTTCGCAGGGTCGGCAATCGCCCCCTTACGCTGGGCGTAGCTGCCCCAAAGCATATAGACCACACCCTGCTTACGCTCGGCAATGGCTCGCACCACAGCGTCGGTAAACTGCTCCCAGCCACGACCCGCATGCGAAGCCGCTTCGTGGGCCCGCACCGTCAATACGGCGTTCAGCAGCAGCACACCCTGCTCGGCCCAGCGCTCCAGCTCTCCACTTCGAGGGATAGCCGAGCCGGTATCGGAGGCCACCTCCTTAAAGATATTCTGCAACGAGGGAGGGAAGGGTACACCCTCGGCCACCGAGAAGCAGAGTCCGTTGGCCTGGCCCTCTCCGTGGTAGGGGTCTTGGCCGATGATAACCACCTTCAGGCGGTCGAAGGGGCACTTATCGAAGGCTCGGAAGATATCTCGGCCCTTGGGGAAGACCGTAGACGAGGCATACTCCGAGCGCACAAAGCCGACAAGTTCCTGAAAATAGGGCTTCTCGAACTCCTCGTGGAGCAACTCCTTCCAATCCTGTGCAATTCTAACCTCCATATATCACCAAAGGCTCTTTACAAACCATATTTTCCGCAAAAATAGATATTTTTTTTGGATTTTTACCCTATAATTCCTAATTTTGCTATTCACTTAATTTTCATCTGCAATGAAAAAGATACATTTTACCCTCCTACTGTTTGCCGTAGCGACCATGCTGGCTGGTTGTGGCAAACACTCGGCCGAGCAGCCCCGCAACCTGATCTACATGATTGGTGACGGCATGGGACTCTCGCACGTTTCGATGTTGCAAATCGAGGGAGGCTATGCCCAAACAGCCTTCGACCGGATGGAGAATATCGCCCTGATAACCTCCTACTCGGCAAACAACCGCGTGACCGACTCGGCAGCCGCCGGTACAGCCCTCGCAACAGGTACAAAGACCAACAACAGCATGCTGGGCATGAGCCCCGACTCCCTACCCCACCAATCGATCTTGATGCGGGCTCGCGAGCAGGGCCTGGCCACCGGATTTGTGGTCACCTGCGAGGTGCAGCACGCCACCCCGGGAGCCTTCTATGCCCATGTCCCCTATCGTGGCGACTACGCCTCGATTTCTCGTCAGCTGGCAACCGCAGGTCTTGACGTAATTGTGGGCGGCGGCAGCAAGATGATGACTACGCCCGATGAAGAGAACCCCGAGCAACCGACCCCGCTGGAGCAGCTGCAGGCTGCCGGCTATCAATCGGTTGCCACCCTCGAAGAGTTGGAGTCCGTAGCGCAGACCCCCGTAGTGGCTCTGCTGGCCGAGGGACACCTGCCCTCGATGCTGCGCGGACGAGGCGACTACCTGCCCCGAGCCGTCAGGAAATCCCTCTCGCTGCTCGAAGCTCAAGGCAAAGAGCAAGGCTTTATGCTGATGGTCGAGGGCTCGCAGATTGATTTCGAGAGCCACGGAAACAATACCGAAGGAATCCTGGCCGAGGTACGCGACTTCGAGGCGGCGGTGCGCGAGGCCATGGCCTACGTCGATGCCCACCCCGAGACGCTGCTGGTAGTCACTTCGGACCACGAAACGGGCGGCATGGCCATCGCCAGCGGCCACACCGACTTCACCCGCTCCGAGAGCGGCATCGACTACCGCTACGGAACCACCAGCCACACGGGCATCGCCCTTCCGGTCTACCTCTACGGCTGCGGAGCCGAACAAATTAACGGCTTTATCGACAACGCAGAACTCGGCCGACGCCTGATGGCGATAATGGGCCTGACGGGCAACGAGTAATTTGAAATGAGTAATTTGAAATGGCGAATTCGGTTCGCCATTTTTTTATTCATAAGAGAAGCCCCTAATTCCTAATTTCACAAATAGGTATTTATGCTACCCATAAAGTCGATTAAAATCACGATATTTGCACCCGAAAAGTAACCAAAAACAGAAATTTTATGAAGAAAGTTTTCTCTCTTTTGACCCTTTTTGCTCTCTCGCTGAACCTTGTTTCGGCCCAGGAGGGTATTGAGACGGTAGACCTGAACGAGCGTCTTACGGCCCTCGAGCAGAAGGTAGACAAGCAGAATGCCCGCAACGAGAAGTGGGGCAAAGTGGTAGACAAGCTCCCCGAGATTGGCGGTTTTGCCAAGCTGACCTACAATTGGAACGATGCCGGCACCTCGAATTTCAAAGCCAACTATGTGCGTGTTTGGTTGAATGGCAACCTCTCGCCCAAGTTTGATTACAAGGTGCAGTTTGAGTTGGCCAAGCCCAAGCTCATCGACGCCTACATTCGTTTTAAGCCCACCAAGGCCTTTAACATTCAGTTTGGTCAGTTCCACGTTCCCTTCTCGCTCGAAGGCCCGCTGAACCCCACCAAGTGGGAGACCATCGAGACGGCCAAGGTTGCCGACGAGATTACGGGTCTGCCCGACACGCGCGACCTGGGTTTGGCCTTCTACGGTCAGTTTGCCAAGGCCAACGACGACCACTACCTGTTTGACTATAGCGTGGGCGTGTTCCAGGGCGAGGGTAAGAATACCGATGATGCCAACAAATCGAAGGATGTAATTGGCCGTCTGAAGTTCTTCCCCATCAAGGAGTTGTGCCTGACCGGTTCGTACAGCTATGGCGAGGCCGGCGAGGAGTATATCCGCAACCAGCGTGCTTCGGCCGGTGCCGAGTACAAGGGTGAGTGTCTCTCGTTCCGTTCGGAGTACTTCTGGCATCAGCAGGGCAACGGCGATCTGGCCGTAAAGAACGACGGTTTCTACGCCCTGGTGGCCTACAACCTGGACAAGTTTGCCCCCGTACTGCGCTACAACTTCTACAACCAGCAGATGGATGGAAACCTCCACGCTGAGCAGTCAGACTATGTAGTGGGTCTGAACTACATGCCCATCAAGTATGTAAAGTTGCAGCTGAACTACACGCTGACCACCTACTCGGGTGCACAGAAGAATCTGAACACCATCGGATTTGCCGCTTTCGCCATGTTCTAATGCGAATCAAAAATTAAAACTTAAGAGATATTATGAGTAACTTTATGAAAAAACTCCTGGTCGAGGATTGGGTGGTGGTTATGCTCTCCATTCCCTTGCTCATCCTCGCCTTCTGCGGATCGTACCTGCCTACCATCTCGATCCCTTCGGACATGAGCGAGGCCTCGGCTTGGGGCAAGATTGCCATGCTCTTTGTCATTGCCCTGGCAGCCCTGTTTGCCGGCAATAAGCTCCTGAGCCGCCCCATGAAGGGTATGCTCCGCTCCTTTATCGTGGTATTCCTGATCGCAGCCCTCGCCATGTGGATCGGCTCGAACAAGTTTATCAAGTCGGAGCTGGGTCTGGAGCCCGTATTCTTCTCGGTAATCTTCGGTCTGATTATCCGCAACGCCTACCACATTCCCGAGTGGCTGAAGCCCGCCATCCAGAGCGAGTTCTACATCAAGATTGGTGTGGTATGCCTCGGTGCTACGATTATGATCAGCGACGTGCTGAAGTCGGGTACGGTGGGTCTGCTGCAGGCCCTGATTATCGTGACCATCGTGTGGTTCTTCGCCTACACCGTATCGCGTAAAGTCTTTAAGGTGGAGCGTGCTACGGCCATGACCCTCTCGAGTGGTGTGACCATCTGCGGCGTTTCGGCCTGTATCACGGCTGCCGGTGTGGCCGGTACGGACAAGAAGAGCCTCTCGTACATCGTGTCGGTGGTGCTGATTGTGGTGGTTCCGATGATCTATCTGATGCCCTGGCTTGCCAACATGATTGTACCCCTGCTCTCGAGTGACCCCGAGATTCAGCAGCAGATTGCCGGTGCCTGGATCGGCGGTACGATCGACACGACCAGCGGTGTTGCCGCCTCGTCGGAGATGGCCGGAGAGCTGGCCAACAGCACCGCTATCATCATCAAGGCTACGCAGAACGTACTGATTGGTGTGGTTGCCTTCTTCATCGCCCTCTACCTCTCGACCAAGGGCGAGAGCGACCAGAAGCAGCGCCCCTCGTTGAAGATCGTATGGGATAAGTTCCCGAAGTTCATCCTGGCCTTTGTGGTTGCTTCGCTCGTCTTCTCGATGCTCAAGGAGGCCGATATGCTGACACTCAACGCCAAGGGCAAGCTGATTGAGACCTCGCTCGCCAAGACCCTGTCCACGCTCTTCTTCTCGCTGGCTTTCGTCTGCATCGGTCTGGATACCCGTCTCAAGGATATCGTATCGAAGGAGAACCGCTCTACGCTCTACGCCTTCCTGACGGCCCAGAGCTTCAACATCGTGGCTACGTTCCTGGTTGCCTGGTTCTTGTTCGGTGTCGTAAAACCCGCCTTCGGCTGGTAATCAAAGAACATTCCCATTACAAAGAGAGAGGTCGCCCGACGGGTGGCCTCTCTCTTTGCAATGGGAATTGTTCAATGAGCAATTAGCAATTCAAAAATCAAAATTGAACTGGGAGTGGCTGGGAGTGGCTGGGAGTAGTTGGGAATTGCTGAGAATTAGTAGGAGTGTGGAAGGTGTAAGAGGTGTAGGAGATATAAGATTTTCCCACAATTCCCAGAATTCCCATATCTCCCACCTCTCCCATAGAAATAGAAATAATTTTGAATTCTGAATTTTGAATTTTGAATTATTTTGTATCTTTGTCCTTTACAACCGACATTAGCGATGGAGCGGAAGGAACGGAAAGCACTTTTTGCAGGGTCGTTTGACCCCTTTACACGCGGGCACGAGGCCCTGGTCGAGGAGGCCCTGCGGCTCTTTGACCGGGTGGTTATCGGCATTGGCGAGAACATCCAAAAGCGGGGGTTGCTCTCTACGGAGGCCCGCAAGCAACTTATCGAGGAGCGCTATGCCGCCGAGGAGCGTGTCGAGGTGGCTGTTTACAGCGGCCTGACGGGCGATTTCGCCACGAAGATAGGAGCCGAGGTGCTGCTGCGTGGCGTGCGCAACACCGTCGATTTCGAGTATGAGCGCACGATGGAGGCGGCCAACCGACGACTCTACCCGCAGCTGACCACCGTGCTGCTGCTGACCCCCGCCGAGGTGGCCGACATCAGCTCCTCGACCGTGCGCGAGCTGGTCGCCTTTGGTCGCGAGGTGGATGGGTTTATGCCCGCAGGCATTGATTTGAAGCGATATTTATAGACAATAAGACACTGAACAAATAAGAAGAGACGTATGGAGTTTTCAGCTGAGATGATTGCCGGACTGCTTCAGGGTGAAGTGGTTGGCGACAAGACGACGATGGTCCGCACCGTAAGCTCGATCGAAGAGGGCAAAGCGGGTTCGATGGCCTATCTGACCAATCCCAAGTATGAGCCTTATATCTATACCACCGAGGCCTCGATTGTCCTCTGCAACCGCTCGTTTGAGCCCACGCAGGAGGTAAAGGCTACCCTGATCAAGGTAGACGACGCCGCAGCGGCCGTGCTGCAGCTTCTGGAGATGTATAACGCCATGCGCCCCAAGAAGCAGGGCATCGCCAAGATGGCCTCCATCTCGGAGCAGGCCGAGGTCGGCGAGGGGTGCTATGTGGGCGACTTTGCCGTCATCGAGGCGGGTGCCAAGGTCGGCAAGGGGTGCCAAATCTATCCCCAGGTATATGTGGGTGACAAGGTCGAGATTGGCGAGGGTACGATCCTCTACCCGGGTGTAAAGATTTATGAGGGCTGCAAGGTGGGTGCCCGCTGCATCCTCCACGCAGGGGCTGTGATTGGTGCCGACGGCTTCGGCTTCGCTCCCAAGCCCGACGGAACCTTCACGAAGATTCCCCAGCTCGGAAATGTCATCATCGAGGACGACGTGGAGATTGGTGCCAACACCTGCATCGACCGCGCCAAGACCGACTCGACGATTATCCGTCGCGGCGTGAAGCTAGACAACCTGATTCAGATCGGTCACAACGTGCAGATTGGCGAGAACACCGTATCGTCGGCCCAGACCGGTATTGCCGGCACCTCGAAGGTGGGCAGCAACTGCTTCCTGGCAGGTCAGGTGGGCATTGCCGACCACGTTACGATTGGCAACCGTGTGATGGTAGGCTCAAAGAGCGGTATCGACAAGAATGTACCCGACGGAGAGATTCGTTTCGGCTACCCCGCCCTGCCGGGTATCCAGTACCACCGCGCCTCGGCCGTCTATAAGACCCTGCCCGACCTCTCGCGCAAGGTGATGGCTCTGGAGAAGGAAGTTGCCAAACTGAAGGGTGAGTAACACGCAGAAATACCGCATCATGGGTATCGACCCGGGCACCAACTTCATGGGTTATGGAGTGCTCGAGGTCGAGGGCCGCACGATTCGCTCGGTGGTGCTGGGGGAGATTGACCTCCACAAATTGGGGGACCCCTACGCCAAGCTGCGCTACATCTTCGAGCGGGTGGGCCACCTGATTGAGACCTATGCACCCCAGGAGGTCGCCTTGGAGAGCCCCTTCTTCGGAAAGAATGTGCAGTCGATGCTCAAGCTGGGACGTGCCCAGGGGGTGGCGATGGCCGCTGCATTGAGCCGCAATCTGCCGGTTTTTGAGTACGCTCCGAGTCGCATCAAGCAGTCGATTGCCGGCTCGGGCTCGGCCTCAAAGGAGCAGGTGGCCGGCATTGTGCGGGCGACGCTCAAAATCGAAGAGGCTCCCCGCCACCTCGACGCCACCGACGGTATGGCCGTGGCCCTGTGCCACTACTATATGGACCACAACGTACTGAACGAGGCGCTGGGCGAGGCCCGCGTCAAGGGGCTGGGAGGCGGCCTGAAGTCGGTAAGCAAGGGGGGCAGCAGCTCTTGGGAGCAGTTTTTGCGCGAACACCCCGAGCGGGTGAAGTAGAATTGGAAAACCTAAATAACAAGTACTATGAAAAAGACGCTTTTTGCAATTTTGGCAGCTGTAGCACTCTGCAGCTGCGTGAAGAACAACTACACCCTCACGGGCCAATTGAATCAGCAGGGCGATTCGGTCTATCTGATGCTGCCCTGGGTCGAGGGTGATAACCTGCTGGCTGCCACGACGGTAGACAACGAGGGTAAGTTCACCTTGGAGGGTCACATCAAGAGCCCCACGTTGGCCATCCTCGCCACCGCAGGTCGTGAGAGCGCCGGCTACCTCTTCCTCGAGCCCGGTGTGATGACCGTAGCCCCCAACGAGCAGGGTGCCTATCAGATTTCGGGTACCGCCGCCAACGACGCCTTTACGGCCTACAACGACCAGATGGGTGCGCTGCAAACCTCCTTTATGATGGCCGAGACGGCCGAGGAGCAGCTGGCCATCCGCGAGCGTGCCGACTCACTGCTCGAGGCCGGTGTCGAGAACAACAAGCAGAACCTCTTCAGCGCCTACCTGGTGGCTTCGCAGTATGCAGGCCTTCCTACGGCCGAGCTGCGCGAGATCGTAGCCTCGTTCTCCGAGGAGGTGCAGGCCTCGAACATCGTGGCCAAGATCAACGAGGCCATCGCCGCCAAGGCCGCTACGGAGGTGGGTCAGCCCTATATGGATCTCAAGTTGGAGAATCCCGAGGGTGAGGTGGTAGCCCTCTCGTCGCTCATTGGCGAGGGCAAGTGGGTTCTGATCGACTTCTGGGCAACCTGGTGTGGCCCCTGCAAGCAGGAGATTCCCCACCTGGTCGAGGCCTACAAGGCCTTCCAAGACAAGGGCTTTGAGATCTATGGCGTATCGCTGGATCACGACCCCGCTGCCTGGAAAGCCTACCTGCCCGCCCACGAGATGACGTGGGTCAATGTGCTGGGTCGCGGTCCCGAGGGTGCAGCCGAGCAGGTGGATCAGTACGCCGTGCAGTCCATCCCCTCGAACTTCCTGATCTCGCCCGAGGGCAAGATTGTCGCCACGCAGCTGCGCAGTGAGGGCGTCATGGAGACCCTCAAGGAGTTTATCAAGTAGCCCCCACACTCGATTATAGCAAAGAGAGCCTGTCTAACAAGTTTTTTGTTAGATGGGCTTTTTTTATATTTGTGACG
>CAYRPL010000072.1:0-8721 GCA_964426045.1 uncultured Alistipes sp.
CAAAAGCTTCTTTCCACAAATTTCTTAAAGCAGGAAGCATTTCAGCACAAGGTGACCCTCGGTCGAGGGGGTGAAGTAGGAGTCGTAATCGACATTGTACTCGCCCAGCTCGTTGGTACCATTGAGGTAGTAGCCGGTACGGGCGTAGACATCCTCATTCATCAGGGGCTCGGTGATGTAGGGGAAGTCGGCATCCTCGGCCTTAATCATAATATCCTCGTGGCGGTTTACCGTCAGCTGGTAGGTGGCGTAGGTAGCCCAATACTTGGCGTAGATGGCCAGGTGACCCAGGATATCGACCTTCTGGCCGTCGTTTACGATGGGCTTGCCGGCAAAGCGGGCATAGCCACTGGTGCGCACGACATAGACACCGGCCTTACCGGTCTGACCGGGCAACTTGGAGTCATAGGTGAAGAGCACCGAACCGTAGAGGTTGGCAGCCTGGGGATAGGTCTTGTTGTTGAAGCCCCAGTTGTACCAATACTTGCTCACCACGGGGCGCACGTTGGTATCCATCCACGAGGGGTAGATGTTGCCATCGACATCACCATAGCGGCAGGTTACATCCTTAATCCAGACCATGCGGCCCAGCTTGTCGATGTTGGCCTCACCGTAGAAGTCGGCCTTGTTGTCGGCCGTAATTTCGAGGATATCGCCCTCTTCAACCGAGAGGGTGGCCTCACCGCCGTAGAAGACGTGCTCGGCGATGGTCGACTTGTTCTCGATATTGGAGTTGGCATAGAACTTATGCTCACCCACCTTGTTGTAGGAGCTCGAGGGGGCACCGCCAATCGAGAGCATCATACGGTAGTTACCTAAGTAGAGGCCCTTGAGCTTGACATAGACCCACGACGAGGGCATGGTACCGGTTGCAGGGTCGAAGCGGCCCGTGGGATAGTTCAGGTAGTTGCCGTTGGTGAGCTTTACCTCGATGGCACCCGACTCATCGCAGATATAGAGCGACTTGTAGACATTACCCTCCTCATCGTTGGACTGTACCTTACCCTTGATATAGATATCCTCCTCGATTTGGAGATACTTCGTATCGGCCCACGAGGTGTTGTCACCCGTATGCTCGAGGGTACCAAACTCGTCGAGGAACATCTGCTTGACCTCGGCAATCGAGACACGCTCGAGGGTCGAGAAGTCCTCGTCGGCATAGATCTTCTCGGGCGCAGGGGTATCGAAGTCATCATAGCAGCCAACCGCAAGCACCGCTACGGCCAGCATCAAAGATACTTTTAAGATATTTTTCATAGTCGTAAAATCGGTTTACAGGGGTTAGAAACGGAAGTAAACATTCAGGTAGTAGGTCGTACCGAGCAGGTAGAAGTACTTCGAGTCAAAGGGCGAGTAGTACTGCAGCGAGTTCTTGTCCTCGTTTACATAGGTACGACGCGAAAGGCGCATCTGCTCGTAACCGCCGGTGCGAATATCCTGATTGTTGAGCAGGTTCTTCACCTCGAGGCTGAAGCCGAGGGTGTAGATGCGGTGGATGTACCAATTCTTACCGATGCTCAGGTTGAGCGTATAGTTCGAATCCATCTTCTCCTGACGGCGCAGGTCGTTCAGGGCCTCGGCCTTCAACTCACCGGGGAGCTGCACAGCCTCCTGACCACGAATCACGGTCTGGTAGGCCGACACGGTACGACGTGCGGGGTTCATCGAGAGGTAGAGGTTGTCGTAGTAGTTGAAATCTACCGAGGCGAACCAATTGTTCGAGCTGCGATACGAGAGGCCGATGTTGATGGCCGTCTGGGGCGTAGACTCAACGCGGAAGTCCTTCCAGAGCACCTTATCACGACTTACAACGGTGGTGCTGTTGTCGATGGTCTGCACAAAGTCGGCATTCGAGGTATAGCGGTAGTCACCCAGCGAGAGGGCACCATTGAGCGAGATGCCGTTCCAGATGGGGGCCGTGAAGCCGAGCTCGATACCCATATAGCACTTGTCGATGCCGCTCATGGCAAAGTTGGTGAACGAAGATTGGGTATCGTCGTAGAACGAGATGACCTTCGACTGATCCTTGATGGTGGTATAGTAGGCCGAAAGACGAGCCTTGAGCCACTTCAGATTGAGGTTGTAGGAGAGGTCGGCACCAAAAATCTTCTCGGTATCCAGACCCGGGGTCACATCGTTGCGGGTACGGGCCGAAACGAAGGCATCGCGGAAGGCGGGGGCCTCCTCGATATAGGCAACGTTGGCATCAATCGAGTGGGCACCCGAGAAGCGGTAGGCGAACTCACCCTTGAGCTTGTAGGTCAAAAAGTCGAGCTTCTCGGAGTCACCATACGACGAGTTGAGGAACAGACCCTTCAACATACGGCCCTGGCGCCACATCTCGGTATAGCCTACCTCACCACCGAGCTGCATCTCAAAGCCTCCGAACTTGGCACCATACTGGGCCCAAATCTGTCCGTCGCGCACGTTGGCGTAGTAGTCGTAACCAAACTTGTCACCCTCCTGCACCTTACGGGCCTGGTGGCCGTTCTGCAGGTAGTAGATTACGTCGTTCTGGTAGTTCAGCTCGTCGTCACCCATATCGCGGCGGGCAAACTTGTCGATATCGAGCCAATAGTCGGCACCCAGCAGATCCTTCACCTCGTTGTAGTAGTTCGTGCGGTTCATACGCACAGCCACACCACCCTTCAGCGACATGGCGTTGCGGAACGTGTGCGAGATATTGGCCATGAAGTTGAAGTCGAGCTGGTCGGTATGACGCTCCTCGATGATGTAGTTGGCTCCCTCGCCCTGAGCGGCAAGTTTGCGGTTCACGTCATACATGCTATCGAAGTCGATCATGCTCTTCGAGGGGTCGTTACGCCACTGCTCGGCCACCTCATCGGCCAGGGCCTGGTAGTTGGCATCGCTGATACCGTCTACCTCAACCGAGGGGTCGGCCTGGTACATACGGTTCATGTAGTAGCTGGGCAGGTAGCGGTAGTAATCGGGGCGCGGGTCGGCACCATCCATCCAGGTCAGAGCCGAATAGCCGTTCTTACCGAAACGCAGCGAGGCGGCAGCCATCAGATTGGTGCGATCCGAGATATCAAAGCTGTAGTTGAGCATCGCAATAGGCTCGTGGTACTGACGCACACGGGTATTGCGCTCGTCACCGGCCTGCAGACCCACGTTGGGGTTGTAGTAGTTGTTGTCCAACAGGTCGTAAGCCTCCTGGGTCGAAGCCTGCTGGGCACCACGCTCGGTGGGGGCTCCCAGCACGGTCAGAGCCAGCGAGTGGCGATTGCCGCCAAAGCGCTTCTCCACCGAACCGAAGTAACCGAAAGCGTTGTAGTAAACGCCATCCACATAGCCGTTGCCACCCTGGCGGGTCGAAACCGAGAAGGCATAGGACCAGCCGCTGTCGAGCAGACCCGAGCCATAGCTCAGCATCACGCGGTAACGATACATCGAGTTACCGTTCACAACCGAAGCACGGAAACCCTTGCGCACCTGCGAGGCACGGGCATTGACGTTGGTCGTACCACCCACACCGTCGATACCGAAGCCCGAGGAGTGGAGGCCCGAGGTGTTCTCCTGGTTGCGAGTAGCGTCGTTCAGACCACTCCACAGCGACCAGGGGCCATAACCCGTCAGAGCGTCGTTGAAGCGAATGCCGTTCAGGTAGATCGACGAGTACTGCGAATCGTAACCACGCACGTTGAAGCGCATTTCGGAGAATTTGTAGGAGGCGATGTTGTTAAAGACATCCTTCGACGAGGAGAGCGACGAGGGCAGAGCCTGCGAATCGCCACCCGACTCGGTGTCGGTGTCGAACTCCGAGAAGAGCGAGTCGTCAATCACGGCCTGCACATCGGGCACGAGCGACACAACGCCCGTGTCCTTGACCAGGCGGTCAACACGCACCACCACGTCCGAATCCTCGAACTCGGGGGCCTCAAACGAGAGTTTGTAATCACCGGCCGGAAGTCCCTCGAAGAGGAAGTTACCCTCACTGTCGGTCGTGGCCGTAAGTCCCATCGACTCAATGGCCACCTTCACGCCACTCAATGCCGCACGTCCGTCACGCGAAACGACACGGCCCTTCACACCGCCCTCTTGTGCCGTTACGGCCAGCGACGAGAAGGTGAGCACCATCAGAATAAGTAGATTTTTAATCTTCATATTAAATATAGGTATAATTAGTTGTTTCACTTCTTGCCGATGAAAATCAACACGGGCAGGTGGTCGCTAAAACCACTCTGGAAGTTATTGCCCACGAAGGTTCGCAGCGGATAGTTCTTATACTGACCCTCCTGCTGCATCAGATACTTGCGGTTGAAGATGTAGCCGTAGAACTTCTTGTCGGCCTTCAAGAGTTTCAACTCACCGGTCGAACCCGTAGCCAGATTCTCCGAAACGACGATATTATCGAACAGGTTCCAGCTGTCACGGTAGCCCAAGGTGCCATAACCGGCCTTCAGCAGGGCAACGTAGGGGTTGAAGTAGCCACCCTCGGGAATCTTGTTGATATCCCCGCAGCCTCCCAGCACCTCCATCACGGTAGCGTCGGTAGCGTCGTCGTTGAAGTCACCCATCATCACCACCTTCACCTCGGGATTGAGGCGGCGCACCGAGTCGGCAGCGTGGCGCATTAACTTGGCAGCGTGCTCACGGCGGGGAGCCGAGGCCTGCTGACCTCCCAAGCGCGAGGGCCAGTGGGCAACCATGAAGTAGAAGGGCTCGCCGTCAATCTTACCCCACATGGTCACCACGTCGCGGGTACGCAGGTCGGGCAGCTCCTCCATCTTGAAGGGGATGGCGGCACTACCCTCTAACTCGAAGGCATCGGCACGGTAGAGGAACGAGCAGTCCACACCGCGACGGTCGGGCGAATCGTAGTGGCAGATACGGTAGCGGGCGGGGGCCAGCTTGGGCTGCGAGACCAGATCCTCGAGCACGGCACGGTTCTCAATCTCCGAGACACCGATAACCACCGGATAGTCGGCTACAGTCACCTTCTCGCCCTTACCGATAAGCATGATATCGGTAAAGACCTTCTCGAGGTTGCTCAGCTTCTTTTGGTACTTGGCCTCATTCCACTTCTTCGGCCCCTCGGGCGTAAACTCATCGTCGTTGGTCTCGGGGTCGTTGACCAGGTCAAAGAGGTTCTCCAGGTTGTAGAAGACCACCTTGTGGGGCTTTTGGGCATAGCAGGCCATCACAAGCGCTGCAAAGATACCCGTTAAGAATAATCTTTTCATCTATTGTGGTTTTAGTTTATATTCCAATCCGAGGGCTTATGCTGAGCCTTGACCTCCGTAGCCACCGATTCGTGGAGCATCGGGAAGAACTTCAGTCCGGTCAGCTCTTCGAGCTCGGCCACCGACATCGTATAGTCGCTCGCTTTGCCGCTGTTGCTGGCCGAGGAGTTGTAGGCACAGTAGCCGATGGCCATCAGTTTCGAGGGGTCGGTTATCTGCCAAATCGGGGTATTCTCTTTGGCCGAGCGGGCCTTGAGCATCACCTTGTAGCAGTACTCGGGGATGGCGACCTTCTTGCCGGCCTTGTCCGAAGTCCAACCCTGAACACCATAGGCACCCGTCACGCAGTAGAGGGTGTCGCAACCCGTCGTTGCCCCCTTGTTCGTGCAGGCAAACTCCACATCGTTCCACAGTCCGCTGTTGAAGGCCGAGTTCTGGGGCATGATGTTGGTCGAGTAGAAAGTCTGGGCATTCAACTCATCAGAGTAGCTGACGTAGCGGTGATTCGACATCACCTGGTGGCCGCGAATCCAGCCGCTGCCGCTGCCTGCATAGGAGCCGTGCGAGAGGTCGGGCTGGTACTCGATGGGAATCTTGGGGTCATACTGCCAATCGTTGGAACGGCTGTAGGTGCCTTGCATATAGCACTTATGGAGGGGATAGGCGGCCCAAAGCGAGTATCCCTTCTCGGTATCAAAACATATAGTATAGTTACGCACCACGGTCGAAGCGTTCAATGGGGCGTAGTGGGTTACGGTCATCGTAGATGCACTCTCCTTATATTCGGGCAGCTCGGCCCACATGCGGTCATAGATGGCCGGCTTCTCGTAAGAGTGCTGCGTCAGGGTGAGGCGGACGCTTACGCCTGTATCAAAAAGCACCTCCAACTGCGCCACTCGGGGCTGGGTGGTGAGGTTGTCGCTCAAGTAGATTTTGGCCGACTGCGATGCGGCGGCCATACGACCCTGGGTGGTTGTGGTCTGGTTCAGACGCGAAGTCCAGCACCAATCACCCCCCTCGACAATGGTCAAGGTGTAGGTGGTCCCCAGCGGGGCCCGCAAATCGACGAGTTGATCGGAGGCATAGCCTGCGACGGTCGCCGTGTGGCTTCCCGAGGTGCGGAACGAAGCGGTGGCCGTCACCGTCTCGGGTTCGGGCTCTTCAGACGAAGTGCCGCAGCCCCCCATCGAGAGCAATACGATGAGCAGTGCCAGCAGGTTCTCCACCATTCGGGAGTAGATAGTTTGTAACATCAACATAGTTCGGTTGGTAATTTCGGGTAATCCCCGCAAAACATTTCAGGTAAAAACGGCTCCCAAAAGGGCCTCCCCAATCGGGAGCCGTTGAATGGTTAAAGATTAGCAGAATTATTTGTAGTATACCTCTATGGCGGCAACATAAGCGCGGTGGTCCTTATCGGTACCGGTCGAAGTGAACTTCACAGCCAAAGCCTCACCGGTCCACGTTCTTACAGCAGCCTCCTCGCTCAACTCGCCACTATCTGCACCCAGATAGTAATGATTGTTGGCAAAGGTGAATTTGATAGCCGTAATGGTCTTGCCGTTAGCCTTGACATCGAGCGTTGCACCGTTCTGATACATACGAACTGCCATTCCGCTATCGTAGTAGGCGGGCGGATTGTTGGCAGCACCCTGACCAAATACAACGCTGACTACACTGTCCAAAGCGATATTTACGCCGTCCACAGATTCTGCATTGGCATAGCCGGCCTCACTGAAGACAATCGAAGCACAGGTTGCATTGGGGTCCAGCGGATCGTCGTCCACCTCACAGGCAACGTGCGAAACGTAGATGGCATTCTTACCCTGCGGAGTACCGTTGTACGAGGAGCGAACCGTCTGTACGGTGATCGTATCACCTACCTTGACACCCGACTCGGTCCAATACTTCTGCTCGCCCGAGGGGCTGCAAAGGCCATAGATATAGACCTCGTCCGTTGCATCCTTGAGGTAGAAGTTACCCCACTCCGTGCTTGCTACACTGGTAATCTCACCCGTCAGCTCATAAATCGTGTCGTCCTCGGCTGCAGCCAGGAACTCGGCTACCGTAGCCTTCACTACGCCTTCGGGCGTAGGGGTGGGCGTGTTGTTGTCATCGTTATTATCATCATCACCACCACCCTGGCCGGCCTCAAGACGCTCACCCGTCAGGGCTGCGTAGTCCGAGTTCTGGGCAAAAATCAGTTGCATCACACCCTTGCTGATTGACGAGATACCCTTGATGGTTCCCGAACCCTGAGGTACGGTCTGCGTACCATAGGAGGCGTACTTCGACGAGAAGATAACGAACGAATTGCCCTTGGCATCCTCAATCGAAATCGAGGTGTGCGAGCCATCCATAACCCAGCTCTTTGCAAGGTCGGCCTCAGCGACCTGAACACCCTCGATGGCCACATACTGACCCTCATACTTGTTGGTAAGGAAGTCGGTGATTGTTACAGTCTTGGGCTCTACGGCATTACCAGACGAAAGGGTCGTAATCTTATCCAGAGTCAAATTGCTGATCTGAACGGCTCCGTTGTACTCAGCGATTTTGGCGCCCGAGAGGTCGATCTGTACCTTGTCGCCAAACTTCAGTTCGTGATTTGCGGCTAAGTAGAACTGCAAGCCGGCCGTAGCATCCTGTACATAGAGACCCTTCTTCGAGGTGAGGTTGTTGAGCTCCATATTCGAAATTACGGTAGCCTCAATGACTGCCGACGAAATCGTAGCACCCTGACCGAGTGCCAAAACATCGGCGATGGTCGTCACGTCACCCGGCGTAGGCGTAGGCGTGGGAGTCTCATTACCACCCTGCTCGGGATCCACAGCCTCGTCGGTGAGTTTCACACCAAATACGATAGCGCGACCCGAAGTTGCGTTTTCCTCGACGGTATAGTCAGCCGAAGTCGAGAACTCAATTACCGACGATGCGGTCAGACCTTTGAGTTGTACCGAGTAGTGGTCGGTCGTGTCAGGAGCCAACGCCGTAAAGGGAGGATTGCCCGTAGCACCATCATTGGCAACCAGTTCAAACGAGCCAACCTGCGTACCACCTACACGCACATAGAGCGTAGCGGTCTTTCCCCTCCAAGCCACAGCATAGAAGTTCAGATACTTATCACCCGAAACACCCACAGCTGTCGAGGTAAAGAGGCCCGTCTTCGAACTCGTACCGATTTTGAAGCCCGTAGCAGCCTCACCGTTAATGGTCGTATCACCCAGACCTGCGGGGTTTGCAGTAGCTGCTTCCGTGCAGATAAAGGGCGAATCCGAAGCATACGGGCCTTCTCCAGGAGTAGGATCTACACCCGGGCCGGGCTGCTCACCACCTACACTTGTATGCGAAACATAGGTTGCATTCTTCATCTGAGGCGACTCATTGTAGGAAGTGCGAAGACCATAAACCGTAATGGTATCACCATCCTTCAAGCCTGCAGCCATGTACTGCGTTTGAGCCTCGCCATCAGGAGTCAAAAGACCATAAATAAGCACTTCACCTGTTGAATCCTTCAAGG
>CAYRPL010000073.1:0-8702 GCA_964426045.1 uncultured Alistipes sp.
TGTGCAAAGATAAACTTTTTAGAATTAATACACACACTTTTGCAGGTGACCCGTAAAAAGTCGGGATTTTAGTTTCTGAGGGCGATTTTATTCGTATCCCTATCTGAGAACGATTTCAAATATCCAATTCTCCAGAAGATAAAATCACTTTTTAGTCACTCTCAATAGGACAATCCTGTGTGTACAGCCCATTGTTGATTTAGGGTTAGCGGCCGCAGATGGCCACTTTTCACGATAAAAAAAGAGGCAGACTCAAAAAAGTCCACCCCTTAATCGACACAAAGGTCAGATCGACTACTCCTCAGCGGCGGGAGCCTCAGCGGTCTCCTCCGAAGCAGCGGCCTCCTCAGCGGCAGCCTTGGCAGCAGCCTCGGCCTCAGCCTTCTTCTCGGCGATAGCCTTGGCACGCTCCTCGTTTACCTTGGCCTCAGCAGCCAGGCGAGCCTTCTCGGCAGCCTTGGCATCCGAAGCGAGCTTCGAGGTCTTGGCGTTGATCTTACCGTTCTTCTCGTCGAGCCACTTGTTGAACTTAGCCTCAGCGTCGCTCTCCGAGAAGGCGCCCTTGGCTACTCCGCCCAGCAGGTGCTTCTTGTAGAGAACACCCTTGTAGGAGAGGATGGCACGACAGGTGTCGGTGGGTTGTGCGCCTTTCTGCAACCAATTCAGAGCTTGCTCGAAGTTCAGATCGATTGTAGCAGGATTCGTGTTGGGGTTGTAGGTACCCAGCTTCTCGATAAATTTACCATCACGTGGCGCCCTGCTATCGGCAACGACGATGTGATAGAAAGCGTAAGCCTTCTTACCGTGACGTGCCAGACGAATTTTAACAGCCATAATGCTTTAAAATTTTAGTTGGTTAATAAAAAATTACGCATAACCCATTACGGGGTTTTTAGCGCACAAAGATACAAATAAATTCAAGATTCAAAATTCAAAATTCAAATTTTTTGCACTTTTATGCTGATTTTTCGTGTTTTTTGGCAATCCTTGAACCCGCAATTATACTATTCAGGAATTAAAGGCCCACATATGAAGAGGAGTTAACGACCTCATATTTTATCATATCCATAGGTAATTTTTTCGGGTCCGTAGTCGAGACCGACCTGACACCATCCATTGGATAGTGAATATAACCATTGTAAGTGACATAGAACTCATATGGGTCATTTGGATCAGAGTTCTTTCGGAAACCTCCATCTGGAAGCACTGAAAGAGCATTCGCACCTTTCCCCTTAAAAATTGGCTCCGATTCAATCACAAACTCCCTATCTACACGCCTTTCAGCGGTGATATAGAATGCTCTTCTAGTTTCTTTAACTTTTTGAATAAAGCCAAAGAACCTTTCGGGCAATACGGGAGATGTTCCAACTTGTAGATTATATTTAAAGAGAAGTGCCGTTTGATTGAGATTAGACACTACACTATACAAATTAAATCCACAATTCTCAGGCCTGTACAACTTTGTAAAGTTAATGATTTTTCTATCACATATTTCGGTCCCATCCTTTACTGTTGCTTCAATGTAATAGCAACCATAGTCTAGGAATGAGATCATGAACGAATTATCTCCATAAAATTGGTAATACATGTTTTCTTCTCCTCCTTGATCAAATGCCACCTCACTCATTTTAAATTCATAGGTTACATTGGGATGTTCGGGATGCCAATAGTAATAATCAAATGAATAAGGAGTATTCAATGTCGGCTCGTCTGGAGCATTTCTCATAGCAACCTTTCCTCCTACGGCCCTACAAGTAAATTCGCAAGTATCAATCACCGTTGAACGATATTTAACCACAGCACTGACATGATACTCTCCAGGCATATTAAAATTTAAAACAGCATTCTGTCCAGATGCTGATTTTAACACCGAAAAAGTTTTATCTACCCCACCCATGGATACAGTATATGTGTATGTGAAATCATTAAAGCTGTCATAATAATCGTTCACATAATTCAGATTCAATGTATAATCCGTATTTAACGCATAATATCCGTCGGTATCAGCGGCCGGAGACCAGGTGGGATTGAAAGAAGGATAATCAACAACAGTAATTGCAAATTCCTCCGTCACCTTCAATATCCCTAGATGAGACAATTTAAGAACCGCATCATAAACGCCGACATCTTCAAATGATAAGTCAAAAGTTCTTTTGTCAATTGTATTTTTTGTAAACCTATGACCTTCTGTGCGAGGCGTTATTTGAAAATCGAAATTAAAACCAGCCCCAACACCTCTGATAACCAATGTGTATTCTTGATTCTTTAGCAACTTATTAGACTCATTGTTGGGTTTTGGCGTCCACTCAAAAATTGGTGTTGGGATGTACTCATTAACCTCAAATTCATAGTAATAGGAATACAACAAAAAGACTCCGGCATATATATTCATCTTCAAAACCTGCGTACCATAGTCTCCGAATGTGACATTGACACTTGTATTAGACTTTTTTTCTATTATTGAATTTTCTGTTTCTGAGCTATAAGTAACAACTATAAAATCTCTCGGATTATCAATAGCTTCAAATCTTATATTATAAAGATTGTTTTCTGTATAACTATCTCGAGGATTAAGAATGACCGGCTTGTCTATTTGATGAACCAACAGTTCTGTTTCATACTTCTCAAGCAGTGTATTATCTGCAAAAACAGACAAGGTGAAAACATATGTGTTAGGGTCCTCAATTTTCAATCTTACCGTATTATTGGACACATTCCCTTGCTCGTAAATTTCCTCTCCATTGAGAACCGCATACTCATAGCGAATACCCGCATTTTGGGGATAATAATAATTTTGATAAAGGATTCCTAAAGTATTTGTCTCCCCCGCTTTTATGTGCATAACCTGATCTACATCAACAGGAATAGTGTTTAATTCATAACTTAATTCAGCCTCATTTGGAATAGGATAAATTTCCGCTAAAGAATTTTTGTCAGACTCGCTTAACCCACTCCAAAGATTGTTATTAGTTGTCGATAATCCAGAGTGCGACTTCATAATCGAATTGGGGTTAAACCATAATTGATAATCTGACAAATCACCCAAACGGATTATATGACCAATTGTGTGCATGTGTAGATATCTTCTTTGCTCTACACTAAGGCTGTTCCAAATAGGATTAGCTATATCTATAATCATGTTTCGAGGAGTCTTAGGTAGAGGTGTAATTGCCTCTCTGATTATTGATCCTGTTCCGATGTACTCTCCACTAATAATTGCTTCTATCCTTCCGTCAAGATTTGATCCTAATGAAAAATCCAAGTTACAATTCGGAATGTCATTCCATGCACTAATGGCATTCTCAATATATGAATTATCGATAGCAACACCATATTGTATGTGTATTTTCTCACATATGGGTTGTAGTCTATCCTCGTAAACTAAATAAGAATCATTGATTGTGGAACTTGGCAAAACTTGATATAAAGAGTCTTGCCTAATCATCGATAACGTTTCCTTTGTTATAAAATGGTTTTCTCCAACAATATAAAAATCGCCAAAATCGCTAAAAATAGTTGTATCATACCCCAAATACTCTATCAAGTTTTTATCCTCATCACTACTAAATTCTACTGATAATTTTGTCATATTTAGCTGATCTGAGTTTAGATTTTTCCCATCCATTTGAATCGAAGGTTTTACAGCCTCTTCAATAGGTGATTGCGAGCAACCACATAATACTATTGAGACTACGACGGCAATTAACCGCAAAAACATTTTAGCTTTACTTTTCATTATTTATAACTTTAGAATGTAACATGTTCTGTCTTCCGAAATGATAAATTCGTGCTGTTTGGTAATAAAATACCTGTTAGTTGCCGGATGGTAGAATGCAATCCTGAATTTTTGTCTTCCACTGCTTGGGGTCAAAAGGGATGTATCAACGCTGTACAGGTAATCAGAAAATTCATTTATGCACATATTACGACCTAATTCCTCCTCTTTTTCCCAACCTCCTGCGTTTATCCACTCCCAATAAAAATAGAGTTGCGAAGGGTGCTCTGCAACGAGTTGATAATATAAAGGGCCATTCAGGGTTTCACAAATATCATTATCCGGAAAGTAGATAATTATATACGAGTATAAATCCCACGAATCCGAATTAGGGTTGTAGATTGGATTGGCATGTTGAGAAAATGAGACAATCGGCAAATCTATCGGCTCATAGACCGTATCTGATGTAGGGTTGGGCTCCCGGATTTCGGGTGTTGGGGGTTCGGAGTTGTCGCACGCCAATAAGCAGAACAGCAAGCAAAGAAAGAGTGGTAATTTTTTGGTAAACATAGCGAAAAATTTTGGGAATAAAAATGGTATTAAAGGCCCAAGCCCCTACTTTTTGCGCTTCAGAGGCTTGGGCTTTTGGGCTTCGGCGGCACGGGCTTCGCGTTCAAGGCGCACGGCGATATCGGCCTCGGTTTCGTGGCGGAACTTCAGAATCAGGTCGCTCTGGGCGATAATCAGGCGGCCCGGTTCCAACTCGAGAATCTCCCACACCTCGCTGAAGGGAACCGTCTGGCCGTTTTCGAGGGTATGACCCGCCAGCATAACACCCCCCTCGGGGGTCAGCTGCCAGCGCTTGAAGACGACGGTCTGCATACCAATCGGGTAGGCTGCCCCTCGGGGGGCGAGTTCAAAGCCCATGGCGAAGGCGTCGGCGCCCTCACCGGTCTCGATCCAGCGGGCGCAGAGCAGGGCATAGCGTTCATCGACCTCGACCCGCAGGGTCGGTGTCGGCACCTCCTTGCGGATGCGACCCTCATAGGTCACCTCCACGGGGGCCCCGGGTTGCAGGTAATCAAAGCCGATGAGTTCGGCTTCGTCGGTCGAAAAGGTGACCGCAGCCCCCTTTTCGGGCGCTACGGTCACGGTATTCATCTCGGCTTCAGTGAAGGTGCCGACTAAGCGGAGGGGTTCACGCTCCGCACAGGAGAGCAGTACCAACAGCAGAAGGCCAGCAAAGAGTTGCTTCATCTAAGCTTCGTTTAAGCCTTGTTTCGGATATACTCGTCGATAGCCTTGGCGGCACGGCGGCCGGCACCCATGGCCAGAATCACGGTGGCGGCACCCGTCACGGCATCACCTCCGGCAAAGACTCCGGCACGGGTCGTGGCACCCGCCTCGTCGGCAACAAGGCAGCCACGGCGGTTGGTCTCCAGACCTTCGGTAGTCGAAGCAATCAGCGGGTTGGGCGAGGTTCCCAAGGCCATGATTACCACATCACAGTCGAGGTCAAACTCCGAGCCCTCCTTCACGACGGGCGAGCGGCGACCGCTCTCGTCGGGCTCACCGAGGGTCATCTCCACGCAGCGGATACCCGTAACCCAGCCCTTCTCATCTCCAAGAACCTCGGTGGGGTTGGTCAGCATACGGAACTCGATGCCCTCCTCCTTGGCGTGGTGCACCTCCTCGACACGGGCGGGAAGCTCGGCCTCCGAGCGACGGTAGACGATAAAGGCCTCGGCGCCTAAGCGCTTGGCGGTACGCACGGCATCCATAGCCACGTTACCTCCGCCGACAACCACCACGCGGCGACCTACATAAATCGGTGTATCGTACTCCTCGTCAAAGGCACGCATCAGGTTGGCGCGCGTGAGGAACTCGTTGGCCGAAACCACACCATTCAGGTTCTCACCCGGGATACCCATAAAGCGGGGCAGACCGGCACCCGAACCGATAAATACGGCATCGTAGCCCTCCTGATCAAGCAGCGAATTGACCGTCATCGTACGGCCGACAATCACATCGGTCTCGAACTTGACACCCAGGCGGCGCACCTCGGCAATCTCACGCTCGACGATGCGGCTCTTCGGAAGACGGAACTCGGGGATGCCATAGACCAATACGCCACCCAGCTTGTGCAGCGCCTCGAAGACGTGTACTTCGTAGCCGAGCTTGGCCAGGTCGCTGGCGCAGGCCAGGCCCGAGGGGCCACTGCCCACGACGGCCACCTTGTGTCCGTTCTTGGCAATCTCGGGGGTCTGGGAGGGGTTTTCCAATACCCAATCGCCCACAAAGCGCTCGAGCTTGCCGATAGCCACCGGCTCACCCTTGATGCCGAGCACACACGAGCCCTCGCACTGGCTCTCCTGCGGACATACACGGCCACAAATCGAGGGCAGCGAGCTATCCTTATGAATCGTATCGGCCGCACCGCGCAGGTCGCCCTCTTTCAGGGCACGAATAAAGTCGGGGATGCGGATATTCACCGGACAGGCAGCCACACAGCGGGGGTTCTTGCAGTCCAGGCAGCGGGTAGCCTCCAGCGAGGCCTCCTCGAGGTTGTAGCCGAAGCATACCTCCTCGAAATTGGTTGCCCGCAGCTGCGGGTCTTGTTCGCGTACTGCTACGCGAGGTATCTTGTTTGCCATAGCGCTCTTCTATTTATCTAATCCGATTCTGCATTTGTGGCCGGCCTGACGCTCGGCATAGATGGCAGCAGCCCGCTGCTCCTGGGTGCGATACATACCCTGACGACGCATCGCCTCGTCGAAATCGACCTGGTGGCCGTCGAACTCGGGGCCATCGACGCAGGTAAAGAAGGTCTTGCCGCCAACCGATACACGGCAGGCACCGCACATACCCGTACCATCGACCATCAGGGCGTTGAGCGAGACGATGGTCGGCAGGTTATACTTGAGGGTGGTCTGGCAGACAAACTTCATCATAATCATCGGGCCGATGGCGACACAGAGGTCGTACTTCGCACCGCGGTTGTCAATCAGGTCGGCAATCAGGTTGGTCACCAGGCCGTGGAAGCCCACCGAACCGTCGTCGGTTGCGATGTGGAGGTTGGTCGCCACACGGGCCATCTCCTCGGTATAGATGAGCATCTTCTCGGTCTTGGCTCCGATAATCACATCGGCCTTCACGCCGTGCTCGTGGAGCCACTTGACCTGCGGATAGACCGGTGCGGTACCCACACCGCCGGCCACGAAGAGGTAGTGGCGCTTGCGCACCTCCTCCAGGGGTTCCTTTACAAAGTCGGAGGGGTGACCCAGCGGGCCGGCAAAGTCGGCCAGCGCCTCACCCTGCTCCAGGGCGCAGAGTTTGCGAGTCGATACTCCGAGAGCCTGCGTAACGATGGTTACCCAGCCCTCGTGGGCATCGTAGTCGGCGATGGTGAGCGGAATGCGCTCGCCCGCCTCATCTACGCGCACGATAACGAACTGTCCGGGCAGCGCAGCGCGCGCTACACGCGGGGCCTCGATACGCATCAAACAGATGCCCTCAGCCAAATAGCGTTTTTCAAGAATCGTGTACATCTTATCTCTTTAAGTTGTTTGTAGTGTGCAATTTTTGTCCGGCACTCCACTTGGTGCCGTTCGAAGAACAAAGGTAGCAAAAAAGCCCGAAAGCCCCAACACTCCGAGGCGACAATTTCGGGTTGTGGGGTGCAATTTTATCCGACAATCTGCCAAAAGGGGCCCTCGCAGTGCTCAACGCTCGACAATCGTGGCCGAAATTCGGGGTTGGAGGAGCGGTTGTCGGGAATCATTAACGACAATACGCAGCCGCTTGACCCACACCCCGTAGTCGAGACCCCGGGTGTCAAGTCGCAGCTCGAAATGGCGGGTATCTCCTGCAGGAATCGACTCACCCGCCCGCAGATTCGTACTCACCCCCTTGGGGCACTCGACGGCACGAACCACCAGCGCACTGCGACCGCTGTTGTTGAGCGTAAAGAGCGCCCGCCCCTCGGCATCGGATGCCACCTCGCCCAGACGGATAACCGGCGGCTCGAGGGATGCACAGGGCGAATCTGCACCCACACCCTTCGCATCGACCGCCACACACTCGGTCATCAGGCGAGCATACTGACGCACGCCATCGACCTCTATATAATAGGTGTCTTTTTGTGTTCCGTAGCAACTGCTCCCCTTGGGGATTCGGTACCCCAGGCGAAGAACCCCCTCCTCGCCCGCCTGCAGATGCTCGGGATAATCGAGCACCAGCCAGCCGCTCTGAAGCTCGGGCTCAAAGCTGAGTCTACGAGTCCGAGCTGCCGTATTGACTACACGAAGTTCAACGGGGGCATAGCTCCCCTGCTCAACCGAGCCAAACCAGAGGTGGTTGTTGCTCAGGCGAATCCCCGAGCCCACATCGACAGGAAAGCGCTCCTCGAGGGTCAGGGGGCGCGGCACCAGCTCGCCCAGCACCCGAAGACGGGCTATCACCTGCTGTCGGTCGCCATAGACGGTCAGCGTGCGGTCGATCTTTCCCCGCTGTCCCGCCGGTTGAAATTGCACCTCAACAGCCGACTCTGCGCCCGCGAGCACCGGCCGCCGCTCGAAACGGGGCTTCATGCAGCCACAGGTCGCCGTCACCTGAAGAATCACCTCGGGGTGGTCGCCCTCGTTGCGAAAGACAAAACGATGGCTCTGCAAACCGGCCTCCTCGGAGAGGGTGCCAAAATTCCACTCCAAGGAAGGAAAGACGATTCCCGACTGCCCAATCGCCCATAACGGATAGATTGTCAGCACAATAAGCAATATCGAAGCAATTCGTTTCATCGGAGAACTTTTTACAAAGTTATATTTTTTTTGAAAAAAATCATCAAAAATTTTGCAGGAATAAAAATTTGCCATATATTTGCACTCCGAAAACAGGGATATACCTCACAAAGGTTCCCTGAAGGTTCTTAAAAAATGCCTGAATAGCTCAGTTGGTTAGAGCACATGACTGTTAATCATGGGGTCCTAGG
>CAYRPL010000074.1:0-8442 GCA_964426045.1 uncultured Alistipes sp.
TGTGCAAAGATAAACTTTTTAGAATTAATACACACACTTTTGCAGGTGACCCGTTGGTTTGATAAAATTGCGTCTATGATGAAGTAATAAAAGTAGCCAAACTCTTTGCTCAATCAAAAAGTTTGGCTACTTTTGTATCAGAGTTGTTTGACAAAGCATAATGCAGAAGATTGGTGCAATCTTGAAGTCTCCAAATCGTTACCAACAACTTTCTACCATATCATTCGCTATCTGTGTATCAATCTGATACGGAATAATTGATTATCCTTGGCAAAGATACGAAAAAGAGTGTAAAATTTTAACATAATATTTCAAAAAGATGAACTACGTTGAACTCAACCTGCCGATAGAGGGCGAGATGGCGGAGATTCTGACGGCCGAGTTGGCCGACTACCCCTTCGAGAGTTTCAAGCAGGAGGGGCCGACCCTGAAGGCCTACATTCCGCAGGAGCAACTCTACGACTGCAAGGAGTCAATCGATGAGCTGCTGGCAGCCTACAACATCGCAGGAGCCCGCTATATCTCGATCGAAAGCCAGAATTGGAACGCCCTGTGGGAGAGCAACTTTACGCCCGTAGATGTGGACGGAAAGCTCTACATTCGGGCTCCGTTCCACGCTCCGGCACCCGAGGGGGTGATGGAGGTGGTTATTATGCCCAAGATGTCCTTCGGCACAGGCCACCACGCCACGACCTGTCTGGTCTCAGGCTACCTGATGTCGCTCGACCTGAAGGAAAAGTCGGGCCTGGATAAGGGCAGCGGCACGGGAGTTTTGGCCATCGTAGCCGTAAAGTGTGGTGCCAAGGCGGTCGATGCCGTCGATATCGACACCTGGGCCGACGAGAACTGCCGCGAGAACATCGCAAGCAACGGGGTCGCCGGACAGATTAACCCCATGCTGGGGGATGTGCGTGCCATTGCCGGTCGCAGCTACGACTTTATTGCCGCCAACATCAACCGCAACATTCTGGTTGGCGATATGGCCTCCTATGTAGCTGCCATGCGCCCGGGAGCCGATCTGGTGATGAGTGGCTTTTTGGAGGCCGATATTCCGATTATCCGCGCGGCTGCCGAAGCCGAAGGGCTGACCTTTGTCTCGGAGCGTCTGCGTGACGGCTGGGCCGCTGTTCACTGCCGAAATTAAGAATTACTTGGAGAGATTGCCACGTCGGTCGGTAAACCTCCCTCCTCGCAATGACTGAAAAATCATTGCTCATTATTCATTACTCATTGCTCATTTAGTTGAAAACTTACAAGGGGCGTGGCATCGTACTGCACACGCTCAAATATGGCGACAAATCGCTCATTGTCTACCTGCTGACCGATATCGGGGGGCGGCAGAGCTTTATGGTGCAGGGGATTCGCAGTAGCCACGGCCGTGGCTCGAAAGCGGGGCTCTTTCAGCCGATGTTTGCCGTCGAATTTGAGGGGTTGCAATCCTCGAAGATGCAGATGCACCGCTTCAAGGAGGTGCACAGCGGTCAGGTGCTGCGCACCATTCCCTTCGATGTGCGCAAATCGACCGTCGCCCTCTTTATGGCCGAGGTGCTCTACCGCCTGGTCAAGGAGAGCGAACCCAATCCGATGCTCTTTGACTTTGTATGGAACTCGGTCGGAGCCCTCGACGAGCTGCAGGAGGGGGTGGCGAACTTCCACCTCTGGTTTCTGGCGAACCTCAGTGCGCTGCTGGGCTTCTTCCCGGGCAACGACTACCAAACCGGCTGGTGGTTCGACATCCGCGAGGGCCTTTACTCCCCGGTCCGGCCGCTGCACACCCAATTTTTCACGCCTGAGGTGGCTCGTTTCTTCCGTGACTTTACCGAGTGCGATGTCCGCTTTTTGGCCGAAATCGGCATGAACCGCCACCAGCGCGTGGAGTTCCTCCAGGCCCTGTTGAGCTACTACGCCTACCACCTCGACGCCATCCAATCGGTTCAATCCATCGAAATCCTCCGAGAGGTTTTCTAATAAAGAGCTATGAAAAATAAAAATGGCGGACTTCAGTTCGCCATTTTTATCTGTTTATAGGGGAAGGCCCTAATTCTTTTTGAAAAACCAAGCCTTTTGTCGCCTCTTATCCTCTTGGGAGCGAGCCACAAAGACCTTTTCGTGGGTATAGGGGTCCTCGCCCGTATAGAAGATGGTCGATGAAAGGGTCATGGGCGTAGGGGTGAGGTCCTGCACCTGCTCCAGGGTGAAGTTCAGGCGGCCCAGCACCCTCTGCGACAGGGCCCGCATATCCTGCTCCGTACAGCCCGGATGCGAGGAGATAAAGTAAGGTATCAGCTGATAGTTGAGCCCCTCGCGGCGGCAGACGGCCTTAAAGCGGGCATTGAGCTCCTCGAAGAGGGTGAACGAGGGTTTGCGCATCAATTTCAGCACCCGCTCCTCGGTATGCTCGGGGGCCACCTTCAGGCGACCCGAGGTGTGGTACTTGACCACCTGCTCGAAGTAGTTGCTCCTGTCGAACAAGTCGTAGCGGATGCCACTGCCGATAAAGGCCTTCTTGATACCCTTCACCGAGCGAATCTTTTCGTATAGCTTAATGAGTCCCGAGTGGTCGTTATCGAGGTTCGGACAGGGCTTGGGATGGAGGCACGAGGGGCGACGGCACTTGGCACAGAGCTCCCGATTCTTACCCCCCATTCGATACATATTGGCCGAGGGGCCGCCGACATCCGACAGATAGCCCTTGAAGCCCTCCATATGGGTTATGCGCTCGACCTCGCACAAGATGGATTGCTCGCTGCGCGAATGGATAAACTTCCCCTGGTGGGCCGAAATCGTACAGAACGAGCAACCGCCAAAGCACCCTCGGTGGATATTGACCGAGAACTTAATCATCTCCCAGGCCAGAATATCCCCCTTACCTCGGTAGCGAGGATGGGGTGCCCGCTCATAGGGGAGGTCAAACGAGTGGTCGAGCTCCTCGGTCGTGAGCCCCTTGCGGGGCGGATTGACCACCACATAGCGGTCGCCCACCCCCTCGACCAGCACCGTATCGGAGTCCATGCGGTTGCTCTCAATCTCCATGCGGGCGAAGTTTTCGCCAAAGGCCCGCTTGCTGCGGCGGCACTCCTCGAAGGAGTTCAGGCGGAGTAGCTGCTGCGGATCCAACCTTTCGACATAATCTCTATCGGCCAAAAATGCCACCTGGTCAATCTTTCGCAGGAGTTTCATATTGAAGCCGTTGCGCATCGCACGGGCCACCTGTTGCACAACCCCTTCGCCCATGCCGTAAATCAGCAGGTCGGCCCCCGAATCAACCAGAATCGAGGGTTTCAATTCGTTGGACCAATAGTCGTAGTGGGTCAGGCGGCGCAGTGAGGCCTCGATGCCTCCCACCACCACCGGAACGTGGGGATAGAGGCGCTTGAGGATTTGGGTGTAGGTGCTCACGACCCGATCGGGGCGGAATCCCGCCTTACCACCCGGGGTATAGGCATCGTTGCTGCGAAGTCGCAGGTTGGCCGTGTAGTGGTTCACCATCGAGTCCATGGCACCTCCCGTGACGGCAAAGAAGAGTCGCGGAGCCCCCAGCTTCGTAAAGTCACGCAGATCATCCCGCCAATTGGGCTGCGGAACAATGGCCACACGATAGCCCTCGGCCTCCAACAGACGACCCACCACGGCCGCCCCAAACGAGGGGTGGTCGATGTAGGCATCACCCGTGAAGAGGATTACATCGATGTAATCCCACCCCAGCGCCTTGACCTCCTTGGCCGTTGTCGGTAAAAAAGCCATTTATGCGTCAGCCTAATTTTGAATTTTGAATTCTGAATTTTGAATTGCTTCGTCGTTCTCTAATACCTCATTGATAACGCTTGTATTGGCCGAGCAGTAGGTGTCCCACTTCTCCAACACGCGCTTGAACTCCTCGGGCAACTCCGACTCGAAGTGCATCTTCATACCCGTTGTGGGGTGCACGAAGCCCAGCGATCGGGCATGCAGGGCATGGCGGGGCATCAGCTCAAAGCAGTTTTCTATAAATTGCTTATACTTTGAGAAGGTGGTGCCCTTTAGAATGCGGTCACCTCCATAGCGCTCGTCGTTGAAGAGCGGGTGGCCGATATACTGCATGTGGACACGAATCTGGTGGGTGCGGCCCGTCTCTAAGCGACACTCCACCAAGGTTACATAGCCATAGCGACGCAAAACGCGGTAGTGCGTCACAGCGTGCTTACCCTCCGAGCCGTCGGGGAAGACACACATCTGCATACGCTCACTGCGCGAGCGGCCGATATGTCCCGTGATGGTACCCTCGTCCTGCTCGAAGTTTCCCCACACCAAGGCCACATAGCGGCGTGAGGTGGTGTGGTCGAAGAACTGCTTGGCCAGGTGGGCGTGGGCACGCTCCGTCTTGGCAATGACCAGCAGACCCGAAGTATTCTTGTCGATGCGGTGCACCAGACCGGCACGGGTATCTCCCTCCTGGAACATCGGCAGGTTTTGCAGGTGCCAGGTGAGGGCATTGACCAGCGTTCCGTCCCAATTGCCATGGCCCGGGTGGACCACCATGCCCGCCGCCTTATTGACCAGCAGCAGGTCGTTATCCTCATAGGGGATATCGAGCGGGATATTTTGGGGAACGATGGCCGTATCGCGCTTCGGATAGGGCATCATAATCGAGATTTGGTCCAACGGTTTGACCTTATAACTCGACTTGGCGGGCTTGCCATTAACCAGCACATTACCACAATCGGCAGCCGCCTGAATACGATTGCGCGAACAACGCTCCATACGGAAGGTCAAGAACTTATCCAACCTCACGAGGCTCTGCCCCTTATCAACCGTTATCGAGAAGTGTTCGTAGAGTTCGTCCTCCTGCTCCTGGAGCTCGGGGTCGATCAGGTTATCCAGCTCTTCCAGACTCATAATCCGAATGGTTATTTATTGAAAAAACTCATCTTCGGCCGGCTCTTCCACAGGCTCACTCAGCTCGGTCGGCTCACCGGTCGATGCCTCCTGGTCGGCGGCCGCCTTGGCAGCCTCCTCCTGCTCGCGACGCTCGGCGGCAATCTTGCGGGCCATCTCCTCGGCCTCGAGGGTCTGCTTTTGGGTCAGCTCCTCATCGAGGGTCAGCCACAACGAGACCTTGCGCCCCAGCGTAAGGGGGGTGCCGAGTGCGGGGCTCTGCTTGTAGACGCGGGCATCCTTGCGGTTCAGCAGGTTGATACCCTCGTCGTAATGTATCTCGCCGACATTGAAACCGCTCTCCCAGAGGCGGCTCTTGGCATCACGCTCCGAGCGACCAATTACCTGCGGCACATAGTCCGAGTTCTCTTCACCTTTAACTCCCACATAGAGGGTGACACCCGAACCGGCCTCGGCCATAATCTTGCTGTAGGCATTTACCAGGTTGCCTTTGTAGCGCTGCTCGAGAACGTAGTTTGTAGCCATATCCGGGCGGTAGATCAACTCATCAATCTCCAAGCCGGCAATCTCGAGCATATTCTTGGCCTGACGCAACGAGCGGCCCGCCACATAGGGCAGCGGCACCATCTTTTCGGAGAAGGAGTTGATGGTGATATAAATCTTGCGGCCGGGCTTCACCTCGACACCGGGCTCGGGAAGCAGATCCAGCACAATGCCCCCTTCGTAGGCGGGGACAAAGAGCGAGTCGGCGACAATGAGCTCCAAGTCGCTCTTTACGGCCAGCTGCTCGGCCTCGGAGAGCAGAATGCCGGTCATCTCGGGCACCGTGCGGCGGGCTCCGTGGCGGGTTCCGATGTGCATCGCCAGGTAGAAGGCGAGCAGCAGCACGAGCAGGATGGCTGCAATCCACAGCAGGTTATAGAGCAGCGGAATCTGGCGAATACGCTGCCAAATCTCTTGGCCTTTTTTCTTCTCCATAGATTTGTTGTTATCGTTCGTTATAGAAGGTATCGCGCTCCACGGCCCGCAAACCTGCGGCCGCAGCCATGCGCTCAATCTCTGAAATGGTCATCACCGGCTTCTGGTCCTGGGCTCCGGCCATCGAGTAGATCTTGGTCGAGTCGTCAATCGTACCATCCACATCGTCGGCTCCGTACCGAAGAGCCTGCTCGGTGGTCTGCTTCCCATACATCACCCAATAGGCCTTGATATGGGGAATGTTATCCAAGAAGATACGACTGAGGGCCAGCATGCGCAAATCCTCATAGAGCGACACCTCGCCGATTTCGGACATCGAGTTGCCGAAATTTCGGTATTTGAGCGGAATAAAGGCGTCGAAGCCGCCCGTCTTATCCTGCTGCTCACGCAAGCGATTGAGGTGGTCGATGCGGTGTTCGATGTGCTCGATATGGCCATAGAGAATCGTTGAGTTGGTTCTCAGGCCCAGGCGGTGGGCACAGTCGTGCACCTCGAACCACTCGGCCGTCGAACCCTTCTCGGGGCAGATTTGGGCACGAATCGCCTCGTCAAAAATCTCGGCACCACCCCCTGGGATGGCCTCCATTCCCGCCTCAATCAGGCGACGCAGACCCTCTTCAATCGTAAGACCCGCCTGGCGAATCATATAACTCAGCTCGATAGCCGTAAAAGCTTTCACGGCCACCTCGGGAAGAATCGCCTTCACACGGCGAATCATCTCACAGTAGTACTCCAGGCCGTGGTCGGGGTGTACACCCCCCACGATATGCACCTCGGTAACCCCACTGCCTGCACGCATACGGGCCAACTCCTCGACCTGCTCCATCGTGTAGTCCCACATCTCGGGGCTCTCGACGGGGCGACGGTAGGAGCAGAAGCGGCAGTTGAAGACGCAACGGTTGGTCGGCTCGAGGTGGAAATTTCGGTTATAGTAGAGTTTATCTCCGTTGATGCGGCGACGTACCCCCATGGCCAGCTCCGAGAGCTCGTCGAGCGAGACTCCGTACCACAGGTCGAGGGCTTCGTCGGGTGTAATACGCACTCCGGCCCGCACCTTGTCTTTGGCAATTTGTTGAAGTGACGGTTTCATTTGGGGGCTTTTTGGTAGAGGTAAATGGCAATGCCAAGGAATATGAGGTTGGGAATCCACACCGCAAGTTGTGGTGGCAGGGCTCCGCCCTTGGCAAACTCCTCGAAGAAGCGGTTGAAGAGGATGTAGGAGAAGCAGAGGGCTGTACCGATACCGATGTGCAGACCCGTACCGCCACGCACCTTGCGTGACGAGAGCGAAACACCTATCAGCGTAAGGATAAAGGTGGCCGCCGGATAGGCAAAGCGGGCCTGACGCTCCACCTCGATAATGGAGATGGAGTCCGAGCCCTTGCTCTTCTGCTGGGCCAAAAATTCGTTCAGCTCGGTGATGGTCATCGTCTTAATCAACTCCTTGACACGGCCCAACTCGTTGATGTCGAGGTTAAGCAGCGTATCGAGGTTGCGGTGCTGCGAGAAGCTCTCGTTGCCCAGCGAGTCGCGCGAGCGCAGCGTGTAGCGCGAAGCGGTCCAGCGGCGGCTCTCGGGGTCGAGTTTGGCATCGGCCGCCTCCAACCCCTGCACAATCGTACGCCCCTCGTAGCGCTCGAGGGCGAAGAAGCGGGCCTGGTTGTTGCTCTTCGTAAAGTCGCGGATGTAGATGTAGGTTCCGGGCTCAATCTGGCGGTAGATGTGGCGATCAAATTGGAAGTTCTGGCGCTTCTTGCGGTACTGCATCTCGAAGTCCACGAGCGTGCGCTGCGTGTAGGGAATCACCCACAGGCTCAGGGCCAGCGAGAGGGTCGAGATGGCCAGCGCACCCAAGAAGTAGGGCCACATCAGGCGGCGGAAACTCATACCTCCCGACAGCATCGCCGTAATCTCGGTCTGGTAGGCCAGCTTCGAGGTGAAGAAGATACAGGCAATGAAGGTAAACAGACCACTGAATTGGTTGATAAAGAAGGGAATGAAGTTGAGATAGTAGTCAAAAATCACCGCCTTCAGGGGGGCCTTCAGCTCCGTGAAGTCATCGACCTTCTCGACATAGTCGAAGACCACCACGATGACGATAATCATCGCAATGGCGAAGAAGTAGGTTCCGAGGAACTTGCGGAATATGTAGCGGTCGAGGATCTTAAATCCGGGCCATCGAAAATTTTTCATAACTCTATTTTAAGCAACCGGCCGTCGGCACTCTGTGCGTAGCGACCGGCCCTGATTATCAAATTCTTCGCATCAGCTTCTTTACCGCCTCCTCTTTCCAGCTCTTGAAGTCTCCGGCCTGGATGTGGGCACGGGCCGTCTTGACCAGACGCAGGTAGAAGGCGATGTTATGCAACGAGGCGATTTGTGCCGCCATCATCTCCTGGCAGACGCAGAGGTGGTGCAGATAGGCCTTCGAGTAGCGGGTATCGACAAAGGCTGTACCCTCGGGGTCGATGGGCGAGAAGTCACTCTCCCACTTCTTGTTGCGGATGTTGATGGGACCCTCCCAGGTGAAGAGCTGGCCGTTGCGGCCGTTGCGGGTCGGCATCACGCAGTCAAACATATCGACACCCC
>CAYRPL010000075.1:0-8375 GCA_964426045.1 uncultured Alistipes sp.
AACGAGATTCAATTAGGAATTAGGAATTAGGAATTAGGAATTAGGAATTAGGAATGAGGAATTAGGAACCTTGCCCTGGTAACTCCCAGTAATTCCCAGTCAATTCCCAGCAATTCCCAGTAATTCCCAGCAATTCCCAGTTTAATCTTGAATTCCTCCCAGTCATCCCGAGGAGGGCTTTAGCCCGACGTGGGGATCTTTGCCAAGCAATAAAGATTGCCACGCACCTAAAGGCGCTCGCAATGACTGAAGAAGTAATTTTGAATTGTGAATTTTGAATTTTGAATTGTGAATTCCTCCCAGCCATCCCGAGGAGGGCTTTAGCCCGACGTGGGGATCTTTGCCAAGCGATAAAAGATTGCCACGCACCCAAAGGTGCTCGCAATGACTGATAGAAGTAATTTTGAATTTTGAATCTTGAATTTTGAATTTTATGAAGCGTTTTTTACATTGGATGGCGTTGCCCATGGTGGCGATGCTATTGTGGGGCGGGCCGGTGGCCTGTTCCGATGATCCCGAGGTGATAACTCCGCAGCCCGAGCCCGAGCCGCAGCCCGAGCTGACCCTCACCTCCGAGAGCGTGATGAACTTTACGGCCGAGGGCGGCAAGGGCGAGATTCGCTACTCGCTCACAAATCCGCTGGCCGATCTCTATGTCCTGGCCGGCAGTGACGATGCCTGGATTACCAATGTCGAGGGTGGCGATGTGGTGACCTTTGTCGTAGCCCCCAACGAGGCCGCCGAGGCACGCGAGGGCAAGGTAAAGGTGATGTACAGCTCCCTCTCGTTTGAGGTGCAGGTAAACCAGGAGGGCAAGAAGTCTGACGAGCCCGAGAAACCCGAAGAGCCCGAAGAGCCCGAGGATCCCCAGGAGCCCGAGGTGACGGTAACTTGGCGCGTGGTAGCGACCTTGGGCGGTGGTACGCGCGTGAGCTTCACCGAGGAGCTCAGCGCCCTCACCTGGCAGGGTGGCGAGCAGCTGAAGGCCTATGCCGTAGACAGCGAGGGCAACTACCGCATCGAGAATGCCGCTCTTTATGATGAGAGCGAGCCCCTGGCTTCGGGGGGCGGCAACGAGGCCCTCTTCACGGGCTTTGACGCCCTGCCCGAGGGCGGAAATGTCTGGTTCTCGGTAGGCTCGAACATCCACGACTACAGCGATGCCCACAAATACGAGTTCCTCTTCCCCTCGACCCAGCAGCAGCTGCGTGCCGGTGAGGTGGAGGCTGCGATGCTCCCCTTGGTCAGCGACTGTGTAGCCGTGCCCGTGGCCCAGCCGGCCGAGGGTGAGACTTCGATAGAGGTCGAGCTGGCTGCCGAAATGCGCTCGGTAGGTACGCTGCTGCGCTTTGTCCCCTTCACCCCCTCGGGCCTCTATGCCGCCGAGCAGGTGCTCTCCGTAGCCCTCCATGCCGAGCAGGTGATTGCCGGACCCGCAGCCGCCATGGCCTACAACTTCGCCGAATACTACACCCAGACCCCGGGCTACCAATATTGGCAGTCCAACAACGAGGGCGACTTCGGCGCTGCCGGTGCCCTGATTTGGGACAATGTCTCGACCTCCGTAACCACGACCCTCACCGAGCCTCTGGCGCTGACCGCTGCCACCTCGGCCTCGGAGGGCAAGGGTATCTACATGAGCGTAGCCCCCGTTGAGGCGGGCAAGTGCAGCTATGTCGTGACGACCGACGCCGCCATCTACACCTTTGAGGCGGGCGAGGCCCTCACCTTTGGAGAGAACCTCCTGCGCAGTGTCGTGCTCGACCTCGAGAGCGCCAAGCGCATCGGCCACGACGACGTGCGTGGTGAGCTCCGCTACGAGGGTAGCATCGCCGACCTCTCGCTGAGCCACAATGCCGCGCAGGGCGGTATCGGCTATTGGTATGCCCAGACCCGTGACCTCGACAGCGAGGAGTGGGTAACCCGCGAGGGTAGCGTCGAGCCTGACTTCTACCTCGATGTGCAGTTTGCCGTCATCGACAACGCTACAGGCCAGGAGGCCGACTGGCTCTCCGTAGCCTATCGTGTCGGCGACACCTGGTGGGACTACACCATCACCGAGAACACGGCAGCCGAGCCCCGCTCGGCCACCATCACCGCCACCTTTGTCGATGTAAACGGCTATCTGGTAACCGAGGCTTGCCGCACCAAGTCGATGACCCTCACCCAGGCCGCCTACTCCTCGACCCAGACCCTCAGCTTCGGCGGCGGCATTGGCGACCAGGTGATTCCCGGACGTGCCACGAGCGGTCACGATCTCGGATGGTGCGTGATTGCCGTAAATAGCGTCTATGCCGAGGATTGGGCCGGTGACAGCCACAACGAGCAGGCTCTCTATGGCAGTGTCGAGATTGTATGCCGCGAGGGCTCTGACGTAGGGCCTGAGGTTGATTGGCTCACCGTAGCCTACGGCAAGGATGCCGAGGGTCGCCACAACTCGACCCACCTCTACGCCACGGCCACCGAGAATACAACCGGAGCCGAGCGTAAGGCGCTGGTTTGCTGCTACTACCACGCTCCCGAGGGTTACCGGTTCGAGAATGGCGAAACCACCGCCTTCCGCCAATTCTTCGTTACCCAGCGCCCCGCAAGTGATGTGCAGCCTCTCGATTTCTGGGGCTCGGTGGGCGATATGGAGCACAACGCCTCGGCCCAGGAGTTCTGGGGCTTGGGTTATTGGGTCATTAACGTCGATGGCATCACGGCTACCGATTGGACCGGTGACAGCCACAACGAACAGACTCTCTATGGTGCTGCCGAGTTCGTCTGCTACGACTACACCGAGGGTGTGCGTGGTGCCGAAATCGACTGGCTGACGGTTGATTACAAGTTCGAGAACGGCCGCTACATCGACACCTGGTGGCTGGCAAACATCCAGGCCAATACTACGGGTGCGGTGCGCAAGGCCGAGGTTGTCTGCACCTTCCCGCCCATCCAGGGGTATAGCTATCCCGATGGAGCCGAGAGTTATGTTAAGTCGATTGTAATTACCCAATTAGCCGAATAATTTTGGCGGCTATAAAAGAAGGCCCCCGAGCAAACTCGGGGGCCTTCTGTGTATTGGTTAGCATCTTTAAAGCTCTATCTCAAAGTGTTGGTAATCCTTCAGCGTGCGCCAATCTCCACCCCAGGTGAAGCCGTGCTGCTTGAAGAGCTTTACGCAGAGGTCGTCGGCCGTGATTTTGTAGGGGAAATCGGCCGTGCGGTCAACGTAAGGGGCACCACTCGCAGGTTCGATGATCACCCGCTCGGCGGTGCGCTTGACATAGGGGTTGTACAGGGGATTGATGTCGATGGCCAGACCGTAGCTGTGCTTCGAGAGTCGCTTGGAACCCACCATCGGCCGAAAGTTAAAGGCCGAGGAGTTGTTGGCCTCCATCGAGCGCGTATCGTCGGCCCCATACTCGTCAATCAGCACCATCCTCTCGATCGGATAGCGGGCCTCGTAGAGGGCCCGAAAGATGGCCAGCAGGTCGTCGGCAATCTTGTGGTGGCAGATCAGCTCTCCCTTCAGCACCCGCCCCTCGGCATCGCAGTGCAACACCCTCAGGTAGCGCAGCTCCGCACGCCCGACGGGAGCTGCCGTGCGATACGAGCACCCCTCGATGCGTGAAAAAACTGCATCCGTCAGAGGCTCGGCTACGAAAAATGCCTCGGCTGCGGGCTCTTGCATCTGCCCGCCTGCTCCCTCCGTTCTCTCCGTTTCTTGGGCCCAAAGTTCACCCGTAGTACCCAGCAAAAGCACCCCAAGCACAAATCGAAAGATCTGCTTCATAACCATCCTTATTTTTACCCAAAGTCCGAGCGGTTCATTGCGCATCTGCAGCCGCTCAGCGCTTTGCTACTCGTTGGTTGTTGGGGCGGTGTTTGGTTTGCGGTGGTGGCGGCCTCCTCGGTGGCGACGACGTCTCTTGCCGCTGCTCTCGCCTGCAGGGGTAGTGGGGGCTGTAGCTTCGCCTGCCGGAGCGGCCGATTCGATTTGGGGCGCTTCCGGCCGCTCGGCAGAGGAGCCCTTGCTCTTGCTGCGCTTGCGGCGGCGATCCCGTGAGCCACGGTTGCCCTCGCCCCGATTTTCGCTCTTGGCCTTGCTGCGACCTCCTCGGCCACGGCCACGACCTGCACGGTCATTCTCGGGTCGATACTCGGGACCCTCGCCCAGCTCCTCGGGGATGGGGTTTTGGGGGATTTCACGCTCGATAAACTCCTCGATGCGGTGGAACTTGCCCTGCTCGGTCTCGCTTACGAAGGTGATGGCGCGACCGGTAGCCGAGGCTCGGGCTGTGCGGCCGATGCGGTGGATATAATCCTCGGGGTCGTGGGGTACGTCAAAGTTGATTACCGTGCCGATATCCTGGATGTCGATGCCGCGGGCTACGACATCGGTGGCGACCAGCAGGTCGATTTTTCCGTTCTTGAAGTCGAGCATCACCTCCTCGCGCTGGGCCTGCTCCAGGTCGGAGTGCATGGCGGCAGCTCGGAACTTCATCCGCTTCAGGGCGTAGGAGAGCTCCTTGACCTTCTGTTTCGAGGAGCTGAAGATGATGGTCTTCTGGTTGAGCTCCTTTCCCTCGAAGAGGTGGCGGATGATCTCCATCTTCTGCTTTTCGTAGCAGACGTATATCGACTGGTCGATTGCCTCGTTGGGCTTCGAGATGGCGATGTTAATCTCGGCGGGGTCACGCAGAATCTGCTTGGCCAGCTGGCGAATCTTGGGGGGCAGGGTAGCCGAGAAGAGGAGAGTCTGACGCTCCTTGGGCATCGTGGCGACAATCTTCATGATGTCGTCGAAGAATCCCATGTCGAGCATGCGGTCGGCCTCGTCTAAAATCAGGTACTTGACGTGCGAAAGGTCTACGCCGCTGTTCTGCAGGTGGGCAATCATACGCCCGGGGGTGGCAATCACCACATCGGCACCCATCAGCATGCCTCGTTTCTGTACATCCCAGCCCTTGCCATCGCCTCCGCCATAGACCACCGTCGTGGAGATGGGGGCGTAGTACGAGAAGCCCTGGAACTGCTGGTCAATTTGCTGGGCCAGCTCGCGCGTGGGAACAATAATTACCGACAGTACCTTGTTGTCGGGATTGCCCTCCTCCATGATGCGGTTCAGCAGGGGCAGGGTATAGGCGGCCGTCTTTCCGGTTCCGGTCTGGGCGCAGCCGATTACATCTCTTCCCTCCAGAATTACGGGGATTGTTGCCTCCTGTACGGGGGTCATCTCCTCGAAATTCATATCCCAGAGGGCATCCAATATATCGTCGTGCAGTGCTACTTCATCAAATCTCATACACCTAACCTTTATATTATAAAATACGCTCTCCGAGCAGGGTGGCGGGGGTGCAGTCGTTTACCTTCACGCGCACATAGTCGCCCACTTTGATATCCTCCGAGGCGTCAAATACAATCACCTTGTTTTGCGAGTTGCGGCCGAAGAGCTGATCCTTCCGACGTTTGGAAGTCCCCTCGACCAAAATCTCGAACTCTTTGCCTATATCGCGACGGTTACTCTCCATCGAAAGCTCGTTTTGCAGCTCGATAATCTCCTGCAGACGGGCCGTCTTGACCTCTTCTGCAATGTCGTCGGGCAGATGCTTCGAGGCGAAGGTGCCCGGGCGCTCCGAGTACTTGAACATATAGGCAAACTCGTAACCCACCTCGCGCATCAGCGAGAGGGTCGCACGGTGCTCCTCCTCGCTTTCACCCGAGAAGCCGGCAATCAGGTCGGTTGTGATGGCGCAGTCGGGCATGTAGCGACGAATGGCCGCCACGCGCTCCAAGTACCACTCGCGCGTGTACTTGCGGTTCATGCGCTTGAGCATCGTGCTCGAACCCGATTGGGCGGGCAGGTGGATGGCGCGACAGATATTCTCATGCGAGGCCATCACCTCCAGCAACTTGTCGCTGATATCCTTCGGATGGGAGGTGGCAAAGCGCACACGCAGCTTCGGGTTAATCGAGGCCACACGGTGCATCAGCTCGGGAAAATCGACCTCGCCAAAGCGATAGGAGTTCACGTTCTGCCCCAGCAGCGTCACCTCCTTGTAGCCGTTTGCAAAGAGTTCTCGGGCCTCATTAACAATGGTCTCGGGGTCGCGGCTGCGCTCAATGCCGCGCGTGTAGGGTACTACGCAGTAAGAGCAATAGTTGTTGCAGCCACGCATGATGGCGATAAAGCCGCTCACCCCATTCTTATCTAAACGCACCGGAGCAATCTCGGCATAGGTCTCCTCTTGTGACAGAAGTGTATTTACCCCGTGTCCGCCTCCGCTCACCTCACGCAGCAGGCGTGGCAGGTCGCGGTAGGCATCGGGCCCTGCCACAATATCCACCGCATCGCGGCCTTGCGTAAGTTGCTCCTTCAGACGCTCGGCCATGCAGCCGATGATGCCGATTTTGAGCGACGGCTTGGCCTTGCGGTAGCGACGCATCTCCGACAGACGGCCCCAGATGCGCTGCTCGGCATTATCACGCACCGAGCAGGTATTTATCAGGATAACATCCGCCTGGGCAATCTGCTCGGTGTAGCGGTATCCCTCCTGCTGGAGAATCGAAACCACAATCTCCGAATCCCCGACATTCATCTGGCATCCGTAGGTTTCGATAAAGAGTTTACGACCTTCGCCAACCAAGGGGCGAAGCGTGTTTTTCAATTCACAATTTTCCAATTTTCTACTTCTTTTTCTTTTCGCTGTAGTTGGTGTAGCCAATTACTCGGCCTTAATCTCGTCGGGCGACGGCAGCGGCTTGAAGCCCTCACCAAAGGTGTCGTAGGCATCGGTCACCACCACAAAGGCTCCCGGGTCAATTTCGCGAATCTTGTGCTGCACCTGGCGCACCTCCTTGCGCGAGATAACCAGGAAGATCAGCTCTCGCTCGGCGCCGGTGTACATGCCGCGGGCCTTGATGTAGGTGGCCGAGCGCTCCAGATCCTCGATGATGAAGCGACGCAACTCCTCGTGATGGTCGCGGCTGTTGATAAAGAGCATCTTGTCATACGAGGCTCCGTCCAGTACGCGGGCTACGACACGCGAGGAGACGAAGATGTTGATGAGCGAGTAGAGGGTCAGCACCCAGCCGCCCTGAGCCTCACCATCGAGACCCAGACCGAAACCGATGACCAAAAGGCCAGATGTCACGACTGCACCGTCGGCAATCAAAATGCCGGTCGAGAACTTGATGCCCAGAAACTTCTGCATCAGCATACCGATAATATCCGTACCGCCTGTGGTGGCCTGCTGACGGACCACAATACCCTGACCAATACCGATAATCGTGGCACCGATGATGGCCGTGAAGAGCAGATCGCCCGACAGGTCGAGATTTCCGCCCAGCAACAGTGCCGGATCCAGCGACTCGACGGCTGCCTGGTCGGGATAGACCAGGCGGGTCAGAACGTTCATGAAACCCGGGGTAAAGAGGGCTGCTGCCACGGTGCGGGCTCCAAACTGTCCGCCAAAAATCAGGACTGCGGTAATCATCAGCGGCACATCGAACATGTAGCCGAAGGTGCCCACCTGAATCGAGGGGAAGATGTTGTGCAACACGATACCCAGGCCATAAACACCTCCGGGTACGAAGTTGTAGGGGTTCACGAAGAAGACGAATCCCGCACCCATGATGGCACAGCCGACAAATATCAGCAGCCAGGAGCGCCACCACGACCATGAGAAGGCCGGTTCGACGAGTTTGTAAAGACGATCTTTCATAAGGTAGTTGAAGTTTTAGGTTTTTTCGGTTTTAACATGCAAAGATAGAGAAAAAATATGAAGGGTTCAATACTTCCAAGCCAAAAAGAGAGCCTGTCTGACAAAAAACTTGTCAGACAGGCTCCTTTTGGGGCGATAGACAAGGGCTTACTCAGCCTTCTCGCACTTCTCGCATGCCTTCTTGGGGCACTCCTTGGTGCACTCGGCAGCCTTCTCGCAGTTAGCGCAATCCTTGGTGCACTCCTTGGCGCAGCACTCTGTCTTCTCGCAGTCGGCGCACTTGTCGGCGCAACACTCAGCCTTGTCGGCGCAACACTCAGCCTTGTCGGCGCAGCACTCTGCCTTGTCGGCGCAGCACTCTGCCTTCTCGGCAGCGCACTTGTCGGCCTGCTCGCAATCAGCGCACTTGTCGCAGCACTCGGTCGTAGCGGCCTCGGTCTCCGTAGCAGCCTTCTTGTTGCCACAGCAGCCCACCATCATCAGGGCGGCAACAACCATCATGATCGAAAAAAACTTCTTCATAATACGAATGGATTTAAGTTATTAAACTATTGTTCGGGACAAAGGTATAAAATAATTCACAATTCACAATTCACAATTCACAATTTTTGCAACTGGTAGATTCAACGACCAAGTGCAAAATTAAGAAAAATAGTTGAAAAAGATTTT
>CAYRPL010000076.1:0-7922 GCA_964426045.1 uncultured Alistipes sp.
TCCGCAACCTCTTTTGATTGGGAGATTCCCACGGATTTCTATGCACCGAATAGGCGCTTCTTTAGGCCCTAAAATAGAAATCCTCGGAATGACTGACTTTTTCTATTTCTTTCTACTTTATACATTGACCCGGAAAAATAGAGAGGTGACTAAATAAGGAGTTTAGGGAATTTAAGGAGATTAAGGAATTTAGGGAGTGGCCTTATAATTTTCCATTAAGTTCCTTAAATCCCTTAAATTCCTTAGATTCTTTAACTACCTTAAATTCATTATCCTAAAAATCCCAGACCTCCTATAATTCCCAGCCACTCCCAGCCATATATAATCAGTAGGCCAAAACAATTCACAATTGAACTGGGGAGACTGAGGAAACTGGGGGGGGGTACTGGGCGTTCTTAAGAATCCCTCACTCCTAATTACTAATTACTCATTGCTCATTATTCAACTGCTCATTGCTCATTCGAGTCTCCGGGTGCTAAAATGTTCCCAAATAAATGCAAATTGTAGTCAAAAAGTTGGTTGTATGGGAAATATTTTATAACTTGCACTCGGAATTTGTATTTTTGAGGGTCTTGCGAGGCTTTTGTGGCGCCATTAGATATAGGGTGTAGCGGCCGAAAGTTACAGTTTGTAATCAGCAGTACACAAAAAACGGCAAATTCGAAACTCTGAGGGTCGAAGAGAAAGAAAACGAAAAGAGAACCGAAGAGGAAAAAAGAGAGAGACGACGGAGGGAAAGTGACGCAGAGAAAATAAAAAACAGAAAACCAAATAACACAATTAACTTTATTAACTAAAATTTTTGTACAGATGAAAAAGATGAGATTTTTGCTTTCGTGTCTGTCGATGTTGGCACTTGCCGTATCATTCTCGGCATGCGACGACAACAATGACCCCGATCCGGTAATTGAGGTTCCCGCTCCCGAGGTGAGCCTGGTAGCCGGTGAGGCCGGTGAGACGACTTTGAGCTTCACGCTGACCAGCGCCAAGGCCGAGAAGGCCGCTTGGGTGTGCGTAGAGAAGGGCACCGAGGTTACGGCTGCCGAGGTTTTGGCCGATGGTAATTCGGTTGAGGCCAATAAGACCCTGAACCTCACCGCTGAGGGCCTGGCAGACAACACCGAGTATGAGATCTATGCCGCTGCCAAGAACGGCACGCTGGAGACTCTCTCGGAGGCTTTGGGCATGAAGACCCTGGAGGCCGTAGTTCCCGTACCCGACCCGACGGTATCGGTAGCTCCCGTGCTTGAGAAGGTAACCAAGGAGGCTGTAGCCTTCACCATCACTTCGGAGAATGCCGAGGAGGTAAAGTATGCCGTTATGCCCGAGATGGCTCTGGAGGTAATGGGTACTCCCACCGCCGAGACCATCTATGAGTCGAGCCTGGATTCGGTGGATCCCAACACGACCGTTGAGGTGGTGAAGGAGGTCTACATGGCCGAGACCAAGTTCCTGGTTTACGCCGTAGCCAAGGCCGGTGATGTGCTGGTATTGAGCGAGCCCGCTGAGATTACGACCCTGCCCGAGGGTAGTGGTAACGAAGATGAGGAGGAGCCCATCGTATTGGTTACTCCCGTTCCTGAGAAGGTGACCAAGGAGGCTGTGGCCTTTACCATCACTTCGGAGAATGCCGAGGAGGTGAAGTATGCAGTTATGCCTGAGATGGCCTTGACGGTAATGGGTACTCCTACGGCCGAGACTGTTTATGAGTCGAGCCTTGATTCGGTAGATCCCAACACGACCGTTGAGGTGGTGAAGGAGGTCTATATGGCCGAGACCAAGTTCTTCGTTTACGCGGTTGCCAAGGCCGGTGATGTACTGGTTCTGAGCGAGCCCGCCGAGATTACGACCCTGCCTGAGGGCGGTGGCAACGATGATGAGGATGAGTACGATCAGCTCCCCACGCCCGCCTACGCTTTGATGAGCCTCTACGAGGGTAACGATCTTGACAAGTACACCTTCTGTCTGAGCTACGATCCTCCGTTTGATGACCCCGATGCTGACAGCCGCGCGCTCTATATGATGTTCGACCTCTACACCGAGACGGGTCTGAACGGCGCTGTTGCCGAGGAGACCTATCCTATCGCAGGTGCTGAGGCCGGTTTGATTGATCCCTCGAGCTTCATCTTCCAGATTAACGGTAATAACGACAAGGTCCTCGAGGGTGAGGTATACATCTGCATCTATGAGGACAGCAACGGTAAGTGTGCTTCGATTTTCGGTGAGCTCTACACCGAGAACAGCGAACTCCCCTACGGCCTGATGTACGACGGTCCGATCGACGTATTTGGTGTTAAGCAGGGTGGCGATGCCGAGGTTGAGGAGATCACCTTCACGGCCGCCGAGTACAGCCGTCCGACCGACGACGCTCTGAACCCGCTGGCCGGTCAGTTCAATGTATTCCTCCAGGAGGGTACCACGCGCGTTACGCTCTGCTTCAACGGTGCCGACAAGACCTACTTGGGTGGTGACTACTACGCCGTAGGTCGCGACGCTTCGGTGGCAGGTCCCACGGGTGCCTGGGTTGATTCGGAGCTCAGCTCGGTAGAGGCAGGTGTTCCTCCCATTCCCGAGCAGTTAGAGGCAGGTGACGGTTCGAACTACTATGTACGCGTAGAGACGCTGCTCGACCTCGAGCCTACCAACCCCAGCTTCGCAGATCAGTATGCTATTGAGTTCTATATCAAGACCAAGGGTGCCTACTCGACCCCGAAGGTTATCCACGGTACCTACACGGGTCCGCTGGGCTTCCCCGTAGGCGGTGAGTCTGCCATGGATGCTGTAGAGCTCTACTACAACTACTTTGAGTCGGCCGTAGAGAACGGCGCTCTGAAGCTCAACTTCCGCGGCTTCGCCAGCGGCACGATGGAGCTTGTACTCAACGCCACGGAGCTCCCCACCACCGTAAGCGAGGAGTTCACCTGGCTGGATGTCAAGAGCGGTTCGATGAACGAGCCCTACATGGGTAAGGGTGTCTTCACCGAGAATACCGGTAAGCTGGGTGTTCGCTATGCAGGTGAGCAGTATGACGGTTCGGATGACAAGACCTATCCGCTCTACTACTTCAAGATGCAGAGCCCCGTTATCGACTTCAGCGGTGTGAAGTGGACCTCGAAGAATGAGTGGAACAGCTACCAGACCGGTGGCTCGGCCGCTGCCGGCCCCGTAGAGGTAGACTTAGTATTCACCAAGGGTGTTGCTACCACCACGGCCGATGGTACCGAGAGCGTGGTTGTCCTGAAGGATGCTTCGGGTAACGAGGCCAACCTGACCTTCCGTCTGCCCGCAGCCTATGCCAACACGTTTACGGCTCTCTATGGCAACCAGACCATGTATCTGCTGGCCAACGACGAGACCGGTGGCATGGAGGGTCTGTGGACCGACGCCACGGTATCGACGCTGACCTATGGCGGCAAGACCTATAAGCTCCCCGCAGCCGACCTGAACAACGAGGCTTACTACGGCTTCAACGTAACCTCGGCTTATCCCGATGATTACTATGTAATTCAGGGCATTATGCCCATCGTTTGCGACGGTCTGACCATCAACAGCTTCACCTTCACCGGCACCCTCTACTCGGGTGGCGAGGAGGTCGAGAAGAGCGAGGTTGACTGGAGCAAGGTGGCTTCCGGCTACAAGAGCATGTATGTAGAGTCGACCGGCGACAAGTCGTTCAAGGTGCGCCTGAACAGCTTCTCGAATGGTGATATGGTATTCTTCATCAACGGTGTAGACGATATCTACGGCAAGCCCCTCTTCGTAGGTACCGAGGTATCGAAGGAGAGCTACATGCTGCAGCCCGCTGTTGAGATGGATGACGACGACATCAAGTCGGGTATCCGCTCGGGTTACATCATGTTCAATAAGACCAGCGACACGTCGGTTACGGTGTTGACCGGCTACAAGGGTGATTCGGACTACCCCAACTACGAGGGTGGCGATACCCGCCTGAAGTTTGAGTCGCCCACCAACATCATCTGCTTCGACAGTGGTGACAAGGGTTGGACGGCTACGCTGAAGTAGTTTTCTACTTTCAGATTCCGACTACGGGCTCTCCTGAAAAGGGGGGCCCTTTTTTCAATTCAAAATTCAAAATTCAGGATTCAAAATTCAACTGGGGGGACTGGGGGGGGGCTGAGGCAACTGAGGCAACTGAGGGAACTGAGGGGGCTGGGGTAAAATTGAAAATTTTCCAATTAAAAAACTCCTCCCCTAAGTTAGGGGAGGTGGCCGTCAGGCCGGAGGAGTGTGTCAATTCCTAATTCCGGTAACTGCTCATTTTGAGTCGTTAAAGGCTAAAAAAGAGCTTAATATTTGTAGAAAAAAAGATTTTTTTTAACTTTGCAAAAGAAAAGTGCTTGAAAAGACGTTAAATAAGCAAGAAAATAAACCCTAAAAACTGTTTTAACTATGAAAAAACTCTTATCGCTTGTCGTGGTGCTGGCTTGTTGCTGCCTGGTTGCCACCGCAGGAAACCGCAAACAGATGAAAGCCAATGCCGATACCGACATGTTCCGCTACGATTTGGAGTACGTTAAGTCCGCCGGTTCGGGTGTGGTAAACGTAAAGGTGTGGAGCTACTCCAAGAAGAAGGAGGTGGCTGCCGAGCAGAATCGCAAAAATGCCGTACACGGTGTGCTCTTTAAGGGTCACTCGGGTTCGGGTTCGGTACACAACCCCATCGTGAAGAGCGCCACAGCCCTGAGCGAGCACGCCGAGTTCTTTGAGGCCTTCTTTGCCGACGGTGGCGACTACATGCGCTACGTCGAGGGTTCGGTCAGCGGTTCGACCGAGACCGTAAAGGTTGGTAAGGAGTACAAGGTGGGCGTTGTGGTGCGTGTCCGCACCAACGAGCTGCGCAAGCACCTGGAGCAGGCCAATATCATCCGCAGCCTCTCGTCGGGCTTCTAATTCGGCTTTCGAATCACATCGGGCGAGGGTCGCGGGCCCTCGCCCGCCTAAAATTTACGACTATGAAAAGGTTGTTTTTATTTATGCTCCTGTTGGCGGCACCCGTGGTGGTATCAGCCCAGCAGGCTTATGATGTAATCTACCTCAACAACGGCAACATCGTCAAGGGGCAAATCACCTCCTCGAATGACTCGAAGGTGGAGATTCGCTCGACCAATGGTGAGACCTACGCTTTTGACCGCATAGCAATTCGTCGCATCGACAACGGCGAGCACCTGGAGGCGATTCCCAAGGTACCCAAGTCGCGCTATGTAGACCACTCGGAGCGTGAGAAGGGTTTCTGGGCTGCGGTTGATTTTATGGCCGGTGCCAATGTGGAGCACGAGTACAGCATCAGCGGTGCAGTGCCCTTGGATTTGCAGTTCACCTTCGGATACCGCTTCAGCGAGTTCCTGCAGGTGGGTGTGGGTGCCGGCTTCCGCTACTACGCCAACAACGACCAGGCCCGTTGCTACCACAACAGCAAGGGGGAGTATGAGAACTACGGCTGGGCCTTCCCGATCTACGGACAGTTGCGAGGCCTCTTCTACTCGGGTCAGTCCCGCTCGGTGGTCCCCTTCTGGCAGCTGACGGCCGGTCATACGGTGAACGACGGCTTTATGTGCTCGCCCGCATTGGGCCTTCGCTTCGGTACGGCCGAGCGTCACCACTTCAACCTCGGTATCAGCTACACCGCCCAATGGACACAGCATCAGGTGGAGGCCGTTGGTGGCCATATGCACCGTTTCGGGCCCCTGCACATCCTGCAGCTGAAGCTCGGATACCAATTCTAAAAAACTGCTAACGTGAAATAAAACTTAAGATTATGAAAGCGTATATTCTTACTTTGATGCTGCTGCTCGGCCTGACGGGCAGCGCTATGGCCAAGAAAGAGGTGAAGGTATCGTCGTATATCCCCACCAAGACCGTCTATATGAACACCGAGGGCGATGGTTCGATGACGGTGCGTGCCCACGGACACGGAACCAACCGCAACGACGCCATCAAGCAGGCAGCTAAAAATGCCCTGCGCGATGTGATCTTCGAGGGTATCAACGCGCCGGGTAATCCCGAGCTCTCGAAGCCCCTGATCACCAGCGTAAATGCCGAGGAGAAGTATGCATCGTTCTTCAACGCCTTCTTTGCCGACGGCGGCGAGTACAAGAAGTTCGTAACGACCGAGGATCGCAAGTCGGGCTCGAACAAGAAGGAGAAAAACGAGGTGAACGTAAAGCTCAGCACCACGGTACGCATCCTGCGCTCGGAGCTCAAGCTCTACCTGATTGACAACGGAATCATCGTTCCCTAACCCCCCCCGCAACCAAAAATAGAAAAGATTGCAAGCATCCCTCCCCGATGGATGCATAATGCCCAAAAACTTAGAAGTATGAAAAAATTTGTTTTGACGGCCCTGGTTTGCCTGATGGCCCTTCCAATCTTTGCTCAGGCCAAGAAACCTTCGATTATGTTTGTCCCCAGCACCGCCTGGTGCCGTGACAAGGGATATGGTACCTATCAGGATGTGATGGGTGTCCAGGAGTTTATTCCCAACTACACCGCAGCGTTGCAGGATATCGAACTGCTGCCCGTGATTGCCGAGCTCAACGGCCTGATGGCCGACCGCGGCTTGCCCGCCCTGCACATGCAGGCTACGATGTCGAATATCAACCGCCGCCGTGCCGAGGAGGCTGCCATGCAGTCCAAGAGCGGTAACCAGGCGATGACCAATGACCTGCGCGAGTTGCGCAACCAGGCTCGTGCCGATATTATGGTCTACATCACCTGGTCGACCAACCGCATCGGCCCCAAGAAGTCGATAACCTATACGCTCGATGCCCAGGATCCCTATACGGGTATGTCGGTTGCCACTTCGACCGGTACGGGTACCCCCTCGTTCTCGGTAGAGACCCCCGTATTGCTTAAGGAGGCCGTAAATGCCCACATGGATGAGTTTACGGATCGTCTGCAGGCTCACTTCGACGACCTGTTTGCCAACGGTCGTTCGGTGACGCTCCAGATTCGTGTATTCGAGAACAACCCGATGGGTATCGACCTCGAGACCGAGATGGGTGATGAGTACAAGGAGCTGCGCGAGATTATCGAGGATTGGGTCTATGAGAACACCGTATCGCACCGCTACAACCTGATGGATGACTCGGAGGTTCACATGAACTTCGTAGAGGTCCGCATGCCGCTCTACGATGAGCGTGGCCGTGCCATGGCTGCCCGTGACTTCGGCCGCCAGCTGGTTCGCTACCTGCGCTCGGAGCCCTGCAACATCGACGCCATCAAGCTCGACTCGCCCGGTTTGGGTGAGGCCGTGCTCTACATCGGCGAGAAATAGTACAGAACAAAAGTGGAAAAGTTATGAAAAAGTTCATCGTATCGTTTGCTGCTGTGATGCTGGCTGCCGGTTCGCTCTTCGGCCTTCAGGCCCAGAACAGCGGTGAACAGAAGATTCCGGTTTCGGTATACCTGCCCGAGGAGTGCTCGATTCCGGCCGACGCATGCAAGATGCTGCAAAACAAACTTACGACCATTGCCGCCCAGAGCGGTATGGGCGCTACGGAGGATTTTGCCCAGTTCTATGTAACCTGCGTAGCCACGACCCTCGACAAGCATGTCATCCCGGGAGCCCCCACCAAGTACTCCCAGGAGCTTGACCTTACGTTCCACCTGGTCGATGCCTTTGCCAAGAAGATTTTTCACTCTACGTCGCTGACCGTAAAGGGTGTGGGAAATACCGAGACGCAGGCCTACGTCAACTCGTTCCGTCGTATTCCGCCCGCAAGCCCCCAGCTCAAGGAGTTCTTTACCACCTCGAACCGCAAGGTGAAGGCCTACTACGAGGATCAGCGCGAGTCGATTATCCGCATCGCACAGTCGCTGGCCAAGGTCTACAAGTATGACGAGGCCCTCTTCCAGCTGGCCCTCTATCCCGAGGCTTGCGCCGGCTACGAGAAGGTTGTCGA
>CAYRPL010000077.1:0-7759 GCA_964426045.1 uncultured Alistipes sp.
ATATGAAAATCTTGATAGTTTAATATTTTTGGCATTAAATTCCTTAATTTCATTAAACTCCTTAAATTCATTAAATTCTTTATAATTCACGATTCACAATTATTTTTCAAGGGGGCTTTAGGGGCCTAAGGGAAAGAGAAAACAAATTATTACCATCGTCACCGCTAATGCCCTTAATGCCGCTAATGCCGCTAATGCCGCTAACTAAAAAAATGCGACCAGCGAAGGTCGCATTTTATACCTATTATAATTAGGTGTATTACTCGGCGGGGGTGAGGGTTTGGAAGAGGTGGTCGATGCGGTTGAGGCACTCCTCCTTGCCGATAAAGGCGGTGACATCGTACATACCCGGGCCCTTGCCGGCGCCGACCAGGGCCAGGCGCAGGGTGTTCATTACCTGGCCCATACCGTAGCCCTTCTCCTGGATCCAGGCGTGGACTACCTGCTCGGTATGTTCGAGCGAGAAGTCGTCAATCGAGGCCAGCACCTCGCGCACCTCCTTCAGGATGCGGGGGTTATCTCCCTTCCAATACTTCTTGGCCTGCTTCTCCTCGTACTCCTTAGGGGCTACGAAGAAGAAGTTGGTGAGGTCCCAAAGGTCGGTGAGCAGCGACGCACGCTCCTTCATAATCTCGGCAGCCTGGCCGGCCTTTTCATCCGAAGTCTCGATGCCGTGCTCCTTCAAAATCGGTTGGTAGAGGGGCGTAAGCTCCTCGGCCGACATGCGGTGCAGGTATTGGGCATTGAACCACTTGGCCTTATCGGGCTGGAAGCGGGCACCTGACTTCGAGACACGGTCAAGCGAGAAACTGTCGATCAGCTCCTGCATCGTGAAGAGCTCCTGCTCGGTACCGGGGTTCCAGCCCAGCAGGGCCAGCATATTGATAAAGGCCTCGGGCAGGTAGCCATCCTCGCGGTAGCCGTGGGCCGTCTCACCCGTCGAAGGCGACTTCCAGAACAAGGGGAAGACGGGGAATCCCATCTTATCGCCATCGCGCTTCGAGAGCTTACCGCCGCCCGTAGGCTTCAGCAGCAAGGGCAGGTGGGCAAATTCGGGCTGCGAGTCGGTCCAACCGAAGGCACGGTAGAGGAGGTAGTGCAAGGGCAGTGAGGGCAACCACTCCTCGCCACGAATCACATGCGAAATCTCCATCAGGTGGTCATCGACGATATTGGCCAGGTGGTAGGTGGGCAGCTGGTCGGCCGACTTATAGAGCACCTTGTCGTCGAGGGTCGAGGTATTGACCTCCACATCGCCACGAATCAGGTCGTGCATCTTCACCACCTCGTTTTCGGGCATCTTAAAGCGTACCACCCACTGGTCGCCACGGGCGATGCGGGCCTCGACCTCCTCCTTCGGAAGGCGGAGTGAGGTGGGCAGCTGCTCACGCACCTCGTAGTTATAGGCGAAGGTCTTACCCTCGGCCTCGTACTGCTTGCGCAGGGCGTCGAGCTCCTCGGCCGTATCGAAGGCGTAGTAGGCCCAGCCCGCCTCAACGAGTTGCGTGGCATACTTCAAATAGATTTCGCGACGCTCACTCTGGCGGTAAGGGGCGTGGGGACCGCCTACGCCGACTCCCTCGTCAATCTCGATGCCGCACCACTTCAGCGACTCGAGGATGTACTCCTCGGCACCGGGTACGAAGCGCTGCGAGTCGGTATCCTCGATGCGCAGAATCATCTTGCCGCCTCGCTGGCGGGCAAACAGAAAGTTGTAGAGTGCCGTGCGAACTCCGCCAATGTGGAGCGGGCCCGTGGGGCTGGGTGCAAAACGCACGCGAACAGGTCTTGTCATATTGTTACTTTTTTATTGTTTACACATTGAACAGGAAGTGCATAATGTCACCATCCTGCACCACATACTCCTTGCCCTCGATGCCAATCTTGCCGGCATCGCGGCAGGCCTTCTCCGAGCCCAGGGTTGTGTAGTCGTCGTACTTGATAACCTCGGCACGAATAAAGCCACGCTCGAAGTCGGTGTGGATGATACCGGCCGTCTGCGGGGCCTTCATTCCTCGGTTATAGGTCCAGGCGCGGGTCTCGTCGGCTCCGGTCGTGAAGAAGGTCTCGAGGTTCAGCAGCTTGTAGGCCGCCTTAATCAGACGGGCTACGCCCGACTCTTTGAGGCCCAAATCCTCGAGGAACATCTGGCGCTCCTCGTACTCCTCCAACTCGGCAATATCGGCCTCTGTAGCGGCGGCCACAATCAGCATCTCGGCCTTCTCGTCGGCAATAGCAGCCTTCACCGCCTCGGTGTGGGCGTTGCCCGACACGGCGGCCTTCTCATCCACGTTGCAGACGTAGAGTACCGGTTTGTCGGTCAGCAGGTTCAGGTCGGCAATCAGCTTGCGCTCCTCCTTGTCGGTCTCGACCGTGCGGGCCGAGCGTCCCTGCTCCAAGGCCTCCTTGAAGAGGGTCAGCAGCTCAAAGCGACGCTTGGCCACCTTATCGCCCGCCGCAGCCTGCTTCTGACACTTGCCGATGTTGTTCTCGACGGTCTCCAAATCTTTGAGCTGCAACTCGGTGTCGATAATTCCCTTGTCGCGCACGGGGTCTACCGAACCGTCGACGTGCGTGATGTTGCTGTTCTCGAAGCAGCGCAAGACGTGGATAATGGCGTTGGTGTTGCGAATATTACCCAGGAACTTGTTACCCAGGCCCTCGCCCTTCGAGGCTCCCTTGACCAGACCGGCGATATCGACAATCTCGATGGTGGTCGGAACCACACGCTTCGGATTGTCAATCTCGGCCAGGCGAATCAGACGCTCGTCAGGTACGGTGATAACGCCCACGTTGGGCTCGATTGTACAGAAGGGGAAGTTGGCTGCCTGCGCCTTTGCGTTTGACAGGCAGTTGAAGAGGGTCGATTTACCCACGTTGGGAAGACCCACAATACCGCATTGTAATGCCATCTATCTCTTATTTTTGTTATTCGCTTCTCTTCGCTGCCCGCTTTTGGGGCAGAATAATCGTGCAAAAATAGCGATTCTTTTCAGAAATTCCTACCCTTTGACCCCTCTTTTCTTTCGCCTTGCGCTAAAAAAGGGGGACATTGCGCACAAATTTTATAAAAAATAGCTATCTTTGACCCAAATATACCTGTATATGACAAACCTGAAATATATCCTGAAGGAGTTGCAGCGCACCCTGACCCTGGTCGAGGGGTGGAGCCTGAAGGGGGAGATTTCGGCCATCGAGCGCGACCTGGCACTCGACAAACTGAAGGCCCTCTACGAGGCTGTGCGCTTTGCCGAGCCCGCCGCCGAAGAGGTGGAGTCGGAGCCCCTTGCGGCCCCCGTGCCCCCTACCTCCGAACCCGAAAAGGAGCCTCAAGCAGCACCATTTGCCGAGGAGCTGCCCGAAGAGGAACTGCTCGAAGAGGAGCCCGCTGTGGTCGATTTCGACGAGTTGATGCTCGTGGAGGAGGTCGAGGATGAACCGGCCCCCGAGCCCGAACCTGAACCCGAACCTAAACCCGAACCCGAACCCGAACCACAGCCCGAACCCGAGCAGATGATAGAAGAGGTTGCCGAGAAGGTTGAAGAGGTTGCCGAGGAGGTTCTTGAAACCGTCAAGGAGGCTGTCCAGGAGGTTGAGGAGACCTTGCAAGAGATTGTAGAGGAGGTAGCCAACGAGGCCCCCGTAGTACAGAACAGCCTCTTCGATATGAGCGAGATACCGGTACATCGTCGCTCGTCGCGCCGTGTGCTGATGTCGCTCTATAACGATACTCCCGCCCCCAAGTCGGAGCCCGAACCCGAGCCCGAAAAGGCGCCCGAGAGTCCGCTGGCCGAGGCCCTGCAGCGTGAGTTGGAGCCGCAAGCTCCCGCCAGTGAAACCCATCTCGAGCCCGAACCTATGGAGGAGCCGCAAGACGAAGAGGCAATCTTCGAGGAGTATGCACCGGTGATGGAGCCCGTTGCATCTGCCACCGAACCGACGCCCGTATTGGGTGAGGTGATTGCGAGCGAGCCGACGTTAGCCGAGAGTCTGGTCGAGGCCGCCCCGATGACCTCGACCCTGGCCCCCGGGGGTGAGTCACTGCGCAAAATGATTGCCCTGAACGACCGCTTTCTGTTGCGCTCGGAGCTCTTTGCCGACAACGACAAGGCCTATGAGCAGGCCATCGAAGAGTTGGACAACATGTCCTCGATTGACGACTGTATGATTTACATCGCCGAGAACTACGCCTGGAATGCCAACTCCGAGGCGGCCAAACTCCTTTTCGAGTTGTTGGAGCGCAAGTACGGCCTTTGATTCTAAACCGCTATGTCGAAACTCTATATTGTACCCACCCCCATCGGGAACCTCGATGATATCACCCTGCGAGCGATTCAGATCCTTCGTGAGGTCGATTTTATCCTGGCCGAGGACACCCGCACATCGGCCTTTCTGCTCAAACATCTGGGCATCGAGAAGCGGATGTATTCGCACCATAAATTCAACGAGCACGCCACCGTGCAGATGGTCGCCGAGTCGATTGCGGCAGGTCGCACCGTGGCCCTGATTTCGGATGCCGGAACACCCGGCATCTCCGACCCTGGATTCCTGCTGGTGCGCACCTGCGTCGAGGCGGGTATCGAGGTGGAGACCCTGCCCGGAGCCACGGCCTTTGTGCCGGCACTCGTACAGAGCGGATTCCCCTGCGACCGATTCTGCTTTGAGGGTTTCCTGCCCCAAAAGAAGGGGCGTATGAAGCGTATCGAGGCGTTGCGCGATGAGGAGCGCAGCGTGATATTCTACGAATCACCCTACCGAGTGGTCAAGTGCCTGGAGCAGCTGGCCGAGGTGCTGGGGCCGGAGCGTCGGGTTTCGGTCTCGCGCGAGATTACCAAGAAGTTTGAGCAGACCGTGCGTGGCACTCTGGAGGAGGTGGCCGCCTACTTCCGTGAGCATGAGCCCAAGGGCGAGTTTGTTATTGTGGTGGCGGGCCGCGAGAAGGCCGGCAAAAAAGAGCCGAACGACGATGAAAGATAGAGCCCATGAGAAGGAGTTGAGCCCGCTGCAACGGCTCTCGCTGAACCTCCTGTGGGGTTTCTGCTGCGGCTTTGCCTATCTTCCGCGCTGGGTGCGTTACCATGCGATACAGCCCCTGCTGGTGGCCCTGCTGATGCTGATACGCTACCGCCGCAGAGTGATTCTAATCAATCTCGAACGTTCGTTTCCCGAAAAGAGCCACAAGGAGCACCTGCAGATTATGTGCGGCTTCTACCGCACGCTGGCCGAGGTGGTGGTCGATACCATTTCGCTGGCCGGTACTACGCCCGAGCGGGGGCGCGACTTTATCCGCTTCCGTGACTTAGATGAACATCTGAAGGCGACTGAGGGGCGCGATTGGGTAGCCTTGGCCTCGCACTTCGGCTGCTGGGAGTTCTTCCTGCTGTGGGTCTGGTACGACCCCAACGCCTCCTTTATGGGGGTCTACCATCCGCTGAAGAGCCCCGTCTTTGAGTGTTTCTACCGCCGCCTGCGCGACCTCTCACCCGATATTGTTCAACTGCCGATGCGCGAGTGTGTGCGTTACTACCTGCGCCACAAGGGGCAATCCAGACGCCTGGTGCTGGGCCTGATTTCAGACCAGAACCCGCCCCTGCGCCCCGACAGCCATTGGTTTCAATTCCTGAACCAGGAGACCGTATTCTTCGATGGGGGCGAGAAGCTGGCCCTTCGATTCCATATTCCGGTATACTTTGTGCATGTCGAGCGGGTCGGCGCGGGCCGCTATGAAGCGTGGTTCGAGCAGGTATATGATGGCGAGAGTGAGGTCGAGGATAATGTCATCACGGGTCGCTATGTGGAGCTGCTCGAACAGATGATTCGTCGCTCGCCCGAGCTCTGGTGCTGGTCGCACCGCCGCTGGAAGCACCGCCGCTACAACCAACACAAACTACCCGAAAAACGGGAACAGAATGGCTAAAACGCAGGTCGTCATACTGAATTGGAACGGCGAGCAGATGCTCGGCCAATTCTTGAGTTCGGTGGTAAAATCGCTGCCCGCATGGGCCGAGCCGGTGGTCGCCGACAACGGCTCGACGGATGGCTCCTGCCGCCTTGTCGAGGAGCAATTTCCGACAGTACGACTGCTGCGGTTAGATAAAAACTACGGCTTTGCCGAGGGCTACAATCGGGCCCTGCAAGAGCTCGATGGCGACTACTTTGTGCTGCTGAACTCCGATGTCGAGACCCCTCAGGGGTGGCTCGAACCGCTGATCGAATGCCTCGAACAAGAGCCCGAGGTGGCCGCCTGCGCCCCCAAAATCAAGGCCCTGCGCAACCGCTCGCACTTCGAGTATGCCGGAGCCGCAGGGGGATTTATCGACTTCTTGGGCTACCCCTTCTGTCGGGGTCGCATCCTGCAACACACCGAGCCGGATCGAGGACAATACGACGAGCCCCGTGACTGCTTCTGGGTGAGTGGTGCCGCCTTCTGTTGTCGCGCTTCGGCCTTTCGGCAGGTGGGAGGATTCGATGGTGCGTTCTTTGCCCACATGGAGGAGATTGACCTCTGCTGGCGTCTTCAGCTGCAAGGTTGGCGCATCCGCAGCATTCCGGCAAGTGAGGTTTTCCACTTGGGAGGTGCAACGCTGGCGGTCGATTCCCCGATGAAAATCTACCTGAACCACCGCAACAACCTCAAGATGCTCTTCAAGTGCGCCTCGCCGATGCAGCGCCTGACGGTGGCCGTGGTGCGCCCCGCAACCGATCTGCTGGCCGCCCTGAGTTACCTGGCGCAGGGCCGTGGTCGCGCCTTTACAGCGGTCTTTCGGGCCTGGTGGGCCTTCTTAAAGGAGCACCGACGCCTGGCAGCTCAGCGACGCGAGGTGCGCAGTGTGGTGAAAAAAAGTCCCTGTGGCATATACCTTAGCTCGATACTTTTGCGTTACCTGTTTGGTAAACGAACCTTTGGAAATATGATTTGACGATGAAAAAACTTGTCGTAATACCTACCTATAACGAAATCGAGAACATCGAACCGATGATTCAGAAGGTGATGTCGCTCGATGGGGAGTTTGACCTGCTGATTGTCGATGACGGCTCACCCGACGGTACGGCTCGTGCCGTGCAGGAGTTGCAGGCCGCCTTTGCGGGGCGTCTGCACCTGCTGGAACGTAGCGGAAAATTGGGGCTTGGCACGGCCTATATCGCCGCCTTCAAATGGGCCCTGGAACGTGACTACGAGGCGGTTTTTGAGATGGATTGCGACTTCTCGCACAATCCCGACGACCTGCTTCGCCTGGCCGCCTCGCTCTCCTCGGGAGCCGATGTGGCTGTGGGCTCGCGCTATGTGCGGGGTGTAAATGTGGTCAATTGGCCGATGTCGCGCCTGCTGATCTCCTACTTCGCCTCGAAGTATGTGCGCACGCTGACCCGTATGCCCGTGGCCGACGCTACGGCCGGCTTTGTGGGCTATCGCCGTGAGGTGCTGGAGCGCATCAACCTCGATGGGGTACGTATGGTGGGCTACGGCTTTCAAATCGAGATGAAGTACACGGCCTGGCGCTTAGGCTTTAAAATCGAGGAGCTCTCGATTGTCTTTGTGGATCGTACGGCCGGCACCTCGAAGATGTCGTCAGGCATCTTTGGCGAGGCCTTCTGGGGCGTGATGAAGCTGCCATTGAGAAAATTCTAACAGGTAAAACCTGACAGATGACCTGAGGAGATTGCCACGGTCGCCACGCTCCCTTGCAATAACTGCAACAAGTTAAAGGGCCTGTCTAACAATAAAAAAATGTTAGTCAGGTCTTTTTTTGTTTGAGCC
>CAYRPL010000078.1:0-7730 GCA_964426045.1 uncultured Alistipes sp.
GCCACCTCGACACCGGCCAGCACACCCTCCTGCTTGCACAGCAGGCGCATGCGGCCCTGCTCCTCAGAGGGGATGCAGCAGAGCGAGGTGTGGTCACCATCACCAATATCCTCTTTGATGGCGAGCTCAATCAGCTCGTCGACATAGGGTCTGTATTCGGGTTTCATGGTATCTCTGTTTTAATTGTTCGGAATGCTGGCTTTCTTGGCCTCGAAGAAGTTGTTCGAGCCCGACTCCAGGAGGCGATACTCGCCGTGGTTGCTCCAACCGGCCGTGCGGTCCTTGATCTCCATATCCTCGCCCGTATCGTTCGAGACGTAGTCGCCAATCATCTTGTGCCAACCCTTGATGCGGGCCGTGGCAGCCGAGGGCTCCATCAGCTCCTTGTCCGAGCAGATCTCCTTCAGGGCATCGAGGTAGATCTTCTTGTAGTCGTCGAACTGCAGCAGCTTCTCAATCAGCTGGCGACCCGAATCGCTGTTATCCCAATTCAGGGGGTTCTGACGACCGGCATCAATCATACTTGAGGTACCCAGCGTGTTGTCGTAGTCGTAGGGGATGAAGAAGAACTTGAAATTCTCCTTGTCGGTCGAGTTGAAGTAGATGTAGTAGTTGTTCTGGTTGCACCAGTAGTCGTCCCACATACCTACGGCCACATTCACGGCGTAGGTCTTGAGCAACAACTCTACGTCGGTCACCGACGAAATCCACGTCTTGAAACTCTCGCCGCTCTTGCCGTTGAGCTTCTGAATGAAATCCTTGATTTGGGCCTTGGCCTCCTCGAAGCTCTCGATTTCGGTCTTCAGACAGTAGGCACGGTTCTCGGTTCCGGCGTTATCGTCGTGCCAGAAGCGGTCGTCGTTGGTGCTGTCCAGACCGGCACCGAAGCCGCTGTTCGACCAGCCGCACTTCCAGAGGAATCCCTTGTCGCTTTCAAAGCCGTCGACACGCTTCTTGAGGTAGCGCTCATCGGGAGCCTCCAACATGATGTAGACACCATAGTAGGCCTCCTTCGAGTCGCCCACCTTGAGCCACAGACGGCAGTAGGAGGTGTTCAGGGCGGTCCAGATACCGTAGCGGCGGAACAGATCGTAGCAGAAGATCTCGCGAGTGTAGCAGGGGTCATCCTTGTGCCATTTGAGGTGAATCTTTCTTACGCCACCCAGCTCGTGCTCGTCATCCTTCTGAAACTTGCGCAGGTTGAGCATAAAGTGAACGTGGCGGTAGTCGGGGTTCTCGGTGTTGTGCATCTCACCACCGTTGCCCTCGGGGCGACGACGCGAGGTGTTACCACGAAGGCGCAGACCGGTGTCGGTGAAGCTGTGGGTCTGCCCCTCCTTGGTGAACGAAGCGTCGCAGTGAATATACTCGTCGGTATTCGAGTTCTGGTCGTAGAGCTTCAGCAGCTCGTTCCACTGCTCCTCCGAGACGGTGATGTGAATCTCGGGCAGCGCCTCCATATCGAAGATGTAGGAGTAGCCATCCAGCACATCGGGCGTGGGCTCCTCGGGCTTATCGACGGGCACATCATCGCCGCTCTCGTCGAGCTTGAAGTCAATCTTTACGCCCTGCTCCCAATCGCTCACCGAGTGCGAGAAGTTCATCACCAGCCCCTTCTCGACCGTTAAGGTTACGTTGGCCGTGTGCTGTTTGCCGGCTGCGAAGTTGGTGGCAGCCTCCAGCGCACAGTGGTACTGCTTGCCACCGGCCGTAACCGTCAGCTGCGGCTCGGCACCGCTCTGGGGGGCCAAAATCAGCTGCCAGAGCTCCTCACCCTCGATGGTTACGGGGGCCGCCTTGATGCTCTTCTTCTCACCCGTGGCCGTCACCGTGAGGCTCTTCTGGTCGAAGACTACGCCGGTGAGCACCTCGTCAAGCGATACCTGCTCGACGTCCGAACCCAGTTGGTTGTTGATCTTGATAAGCACCTTCGAGAGGGCGTGGCGGAACGGAAGGGTCACAGCCTCGGAGGTGGGGGTGGCCTTCGTGGTGGCGCACATCAGATCCGATGCCGTGTAGAGGGCCTTGGTTGTCTGGTCCTCCTTCACGGAGAAGGTGACACCCTCGGCGGCGTACTTCCAGGCCGAGTTATAGGGATAATAAGCCGTCAACTGTGCCTCGAGCTCCGTATCCTCGTACCAGTAGTACGAACCGTTGGAGTGGAAGGCTCCGCCGTTGTAGCCGAAGCGGGCGTTCTCCAGGAAGGTTTCGGAGGTGAAGATGTAGAGACCTACGGCATCGCCCTCCTCAAAGGCGGTGTCGGTGGCGCGACCATAGTCGGCCATGGTGGCCTGCAGCGAGATGGTCATCTTCTTGGCAGGTGCGGGCTGCGGCTCGGGAGTGTCGCTGCTACAGCTGCCCACAAGAAGCAGGAGTGCCGTAAAAAGCGCGGCAAATTTCCAATTATTCATCATTAACCGTTTTTGTGTTGTTTGTCCTCTGTTTGGTTTGGTTTCTCTGCAAAGGTATAAAATAATTAGGAATTAGGAGTTAGGAATGAGGAATTATTTTTTTCAATTAGGAATTAGGAATTAGGAATTAGGAATTAGGAATTAGGAATTAGGAATTAGGAATCCTCTTAGTCTTCCCAGTCTACTCAGTTTCCTTAAATAATTGTGAATTGTGAATTGTGAATTGCCTCTGCGCTTCTGCTCTGCAAAAAAACAGAGCCTGTCTAACAAGTCCTAAAAAATGAAAATCGCCCCCGTCAGATGCACTTCTGGCGGGGGCGAAATCGTTAGAATTAGACTTGTTGGACAGCCCCCTTTTTTTAGGGCAGGGAAATTAGGAATTAGGAATTTCTCTACTACTTTCCCAGTAAATCTCAGTAACTCTCAGCAATCCCAGTTTAATTTTGAATTTTGAATACTCAATTCCTAATTGCCTATATATTTGACGTGCATGGTGTTGCAGTCGAACTCTACCTGAAGGGTTGCGGTCGATGCGGTATAGCGACCCTCGAGGTTGGTGATGGGGTAGCTGTCGTAGGGCGAACCCATAAAATAGGGGATGGTCTGCTCGACCGAGAAATAGAGGTCGTCGCCCGCCGTCTGCTTCTGAAGGCCGCGGACCTCGATGGCGAGCCAGGGCATCTGCGCCACAAACTTGATTTCGGGCATAACGAGGGTCAGCGTGCCATCGGCGGCCGTCTGAAGGGTCATCTCGATATCTTGCTCGCTGAAGGCCTCAAAGCGGCTCTCGGCCTCGGGGGTCACCTCCAGCGAACCCACAAAGCTGAAGTCTTCGGCCGGCGGTGCAGGCTGCGGGGTTTCGTTGTCGTCGCCACAGGCGTAGAGGGTGGCGGTCAGGGCAAAAAGAAGGAAAAATTTTTTCATTATCGGTTGTTTTTAGAAGTTGTTTTGAATTTTATCAAATATGTTGGTTGTCGCTGCGAGAATGATTTTCGGCTTCTTAGAAGTTTGCGGTAAGGGTGGCCCCGAAGGTGCGGGGGAGGCCCTGCTGGACAAATTCGCGCCCTACGGTTTTGAAGTAGAACAGATCGTAGCGCTCATCGCAGAGGTTGCGGCCCCAGAGTTCGAGCGAGTAGTTTTTGTGCTCGAACCTAAGCGAGGCCCCCAGCAGGGCATAAAAATCCTGCCAAAGGGTATTCTCCTCGTTCCAGGCGATGCGGCCGGCTCCACAGAGGTTTACCGAAGGGACGATGCGCTCGAGCCATGAGCTGCGGAGCTCGAAGGTGTAGCGGGCGCGGGCCATCAGGGTCTGCTCGGGGGCGTAGGGAACCCGCTTGCCGGCGTAGTCGGCTCCGCCGCTGCGATATTCACGGAAGGTGGCGTGGGTATAGCCGTAGGAGGCGGTCAGCAGCAGCGACTTCGTAGGTCGCGCCACCAAGCTCAGCTCTCCGCCCCAGCTGTGGGTGCGGCCCGCATTGGTCATCATGCGGCCCGTGGTCTGCCCCTCGGGGAAGACCGTAAGCTGCTGGTCGTGGCAGTCGATAAAGAAGAGGGCCCAATCGACCAGCAGGTCGCCCTGCGCAAGGTGCAGGTGGCCGCCTAACTCGTAATTCCAGCTCCACTCGGGGTCGTAGCTCACAACCTGAGCGATATCGAAGTGGCGGTTGAGCGAGATGCCCATCTTCTTCATCAGCGAGTTTTGCAGCACCTCGGAGAACATCTGGGTATTGAATCCCCCCGCCTTGTAGCCCTTCGAGGCCGAGAGGTAGAGGTTCGAGAGGCGGTGTGCCCCCATGCGGTAGAGCACCGAGAGCTTGGGAAGCAGCTCTATGAAGTTGTTCTTCAGCCGACCGGTCAGGGCGTAGGGCTCGATGGTGGTGGCATTCACGCGGCAGGCCTTGCTGGTCGAGCTCCGATAATCCATGCGGGCCCACTCGCCATCCAGGCGAAGGCCTGCGGTTATGAGCCAGCGCCCCAATTTAAGGTTCGATTCGTGGTAGAGGGCAGCGCCGTAGGTCTGCTGATTAAAGTCGCTGTTGAGCGGGAAGGGGGCTTCGAGTTCAACCTCCACCCCCGAGGGGATATTCTTCAAAATCAGATTCTCGATGCCATCTTCGAGGAAGGTGACCGGTGCCTGCATATCGCCCTGCTTGAAGAATCCGAAGGCTCCAAAGAGCCACTCGTAACGCCGCTTGGAGGTCGAGCGGAAGAGGAGTTCCTGGCTCAGGGCGTGCTCTTGGCGAATCTGCTCGAGGGTGAAGTAGGAGGCGGGGCGGAAATCCTGGTCGAGGGTCATTTCATCGTCGAGGAATTGATACGAGGTGATGCTCTCGAACTGCCACTCGGGGGCCGAGTAGCGCAGGGTCAGGGCATCGTTCAGGGTCACACGCTCATAGCCGCAGGGGTCATTGTAGGCGATATCCCCCTCTTCCACCGAGCGATAGGGGAATCCTCCCTGCTCTGTAAACGAAGCCGAAAGAGTGTTGCCCAGGTACCAGCGGTTGTGCTCCCACTCCAATTTGAAGCGGGCGCCACCCCCCTGCTCCCAATCGCACAGCTCTCCCGTATAGCTGTTCTCGAAGTGTCCGTCGCTCGAGTTGAAGTTGGCCGAGACGGCCAGACCGAGATCCCCCACGCGGTTGTAGCTCGACAGGCGCAGCTTGTAGCTGTTGCCACTGCTATACTCGGCCAAGAGGCGGACTCCCTGATAGTTCAGGGGCGAGAGGGTACGGATATTCATCACGCCCCCCATTGTATTGCGACCGTAGAGGGTGCTCTGCGGGCCGCGCAGCACCTCCATACGCTCGATATCGGCCACCTCCAGGTCGTAGGCGTCTTTATTCAGAATGGGGACATTATCGACATTAAGACCCACCACCGGCTGGTCGATGCGGGCACCCAGGCCACGCACATAGATCGAAGAGGTCATACGCGACCCATAGTCCGGAGCGTAGAGGTTGGGAACCTCGCACGAAAGCGATTTGGGGACCGAAAGGCGCAACTTCTCGACCGCATCGAGGGTGTAGAGCGAAGCGGCAACGGGGCTCTGTGCCAGGGGCATGCGCTGCTTAATCGAGGGGGCGGTGACGATAACCTCCTCGGCCCAGATGGTGGTGTCGGCCACCTCCACGGCGGGCTGCTCGTGGGCCGAGGCCCCGAGTGTGGCAATGAGCAGGATATACAGCCAGACAATGCGCAGTTTCATGCTGCAAAGGTGCAAAAAATACGTCTGCCGAAAAATCCTCATTTATGAGGAGAAAAATTTCTAATTTTGGTGGTGGGTAATGGGAGGTGGGTAATGGATAATGGACCATTTCCCCGAATGCTAAAGAAGCAGAATCGTCAGGCTCATCAACAGGAACCCGGCCGAGAATCCGGCCAGGATTTGTGCTCCGTTGTGGCAACCGAGCCAGAGGCGGGCCGAGGCTAACAGTCCGGCACCCAAGATGCTGACTACAAGTGCAATTGTCAGATTGCCCGCACCGGCTACGGCCATCAGGGCAAGGAAGGCAATCAGGCCCCCCTGGGCTGTGAGGTGAAGGCTGATTTTCCAGCGCAGGGTGACAACCAGGCAGAGCAACTCGCAGAGTGCAGCGCCAAACATCATCTTATGCAGCAGCTGTGCCGCCGGTAATTTCATCAGCGTCAGGGCGCAGAGCAGGTAGCAGATGGTGCCGATTCCCAAGGGCAGGATGCGCTCTTTCCGCTCGTCGATTCTCAGGCTCGAGAGCATCCCGAAGCGACGCAGCAGGAGCAGCGAAATGACCGGCAGAACTAACGTGTAGAGGGCCACAACCCCCAGCAGGTAGAGGCGGGTGGGAAGTGAGAGCAGGGCATAGAGCGTGGGCGTGAAGAGCATCACTCCCAGGGCGTAGATGGGGACAAAGAAGGGGTGCAACAGCGTCGAGATGCCGTGTGCTGCACGTCGTATAAGGCTTTTATTATCCGTCGTTTGTCCCTGCATTGGTGCTGATTTAAATCTGTTTGCGGAGTCTGGCTACCGGAATTTCGAGCATCTCGCGATACTTGGCCACCGTGCGGCGGGCGATGTGGTACCCCTTGTCGTTGAGCATCACCATCAGCGTCTCGTCGGTCAGCGGGTGGCGCTTGTCCTCGGCATCAATAAACTGTTTGAGCAGCATCTTGACCTCATAACTCGAAACCTCCTCACCCGAGTCGGTCTGCATCGCCTCCGAAAAGAGCGATTTTAAGAGGATGATGCCGAAGTGCGTCTGCACATACTTGCTGTTGACCACACGCGAGATGGTCGAGACGTCGAGCCCCGTGCGGTCGGCAATATCTTTTAAAATCATGGGCCGCAGCTTCGACTTGTCGCCATCGCGGAAGTACTCCTGCTGGTAGTTCAGTATCTCCTGCATGGTGCGCATCAGCGTATCGTGGCGCTGCCGAATGGCCGAGATAAACCACTTGGCCGAGTCGATTTTCGACTTCACGAACTGCACCGCTTCCCGATCTTCGCTCTTGACCGTACCGTCGGGGCGCACCATCTCGCGCATCATCTCCACATAGCGGCGGTTGATCTTCACGTCGGGAACTCCCGACGAGTTGAGCGTCAAATCGAAGTGTCCCTCGTGGCAATCGAGCACAAAGTCGGGGATGATATAGGGAGTCGCCTCGCTGCCCCCTTCGCTGTAGAGGTTGCCGGGCTTGGGCGAGAGATGGCGAATCTCCTGCAGCGCCTCGCGGAACTCATCTTCGGAGACTTGCAGTCGCTGAATCAGCTTCTCGTAGTGCTTCTTGGCAAACTCCTCGAAGTGGTGCTCCAAAATGCGGTGGGCCAGGCGGCGGGCATGGCCTCCCGCAGGGCGCTGGGCCATCTGCAAGAGCAGACACTCGCGCAGGTTGCGGGCCCCGATGCCGGCCGGCTCCAACTCGTGAATCACCCCTAAAAGACGCTCTAACTCCTCTTCGGTGGTCTCGATGCCGAGTGTGAAGGCGATGTCGTCGGCAATCGAGAACATCTCGCGCCTTAGGTAGCCATCCTCGTCTATCGAACCCACGAGGTAGATGGCCAGACGCATCTGCCGCTCCGTGAGGCTGCGGTAGCCCAGCTGCTCGATCAGATACTCCTGCAGCGAGCGACCCCCCGAGAGGTAGACAGGGCGCTGCTTATCATCCTTCGAGAAGTTGTTCACCCGACTCTTGTACGAAGGGGTGTCATCCTCCTTCAGATACTCCTCGACCGAGATTTGCTGGGGCTCCTGCTCACCCTCCAACTCGCTTGCACGCTCCTCTTCGAGCACAATGTTCTCCTCGATCTCCTGCTTGATGCGTTGTTCGAGTTGCACGGTGGGGAGC
>CAYRPL010000079.1:0-7678 GCA_964426045.1 uncultured Alistipes sp.
GCTCGTACTTACGCTTAAACTTCTTCAGGGCGCGCTCGATGTTCTCGCCCTCCTTAACCGGCATGATAATCATAGTTGTATTCTTTTTTAATTGTTCTTCTTAAATTTTTCTGTGAGTGATTTGCGTTTCATCGGGCTCTGCCCCACTTCAGCGGGCTCACTCAGGCCCTTGCGACTATCTGTTTAAAGCTCTCTACTCGGATTTCTGCATACCGAAACGAAGATAGGGACGCAGCCTTTGGGCTTCGTCACTTGTCAATATGTTCTCTTCGACCATCTCTTCTACGGTACTCCAACCTCCTTTCAATTTGCGCTGTTGTCGCTTGCTTATTAGTTTTCTTAATGTGCGGGGCGCGATATAGGGGTGTTCCCTCAGGCGCTCAGCGGGCGCAAAGTTAATATCAATTTTTTGAATTTGAAAGGAATCGCACCAAATTTGTTGCAAAATTTTCTCATAATTGGCCTCTGTGACCCCTTTTACCTCCGAAAGTTGCTCCACACGGTAGAAGCCGCCAAGTCTTTTGCGGTAGTGAAGAATCTCCATCACGGTCTTTTCTCCGATACCATAGACCGAGCGCAGGGTGGCAGAATCGGCCCGATTCAACTCCACAGGCTCCTCGAAGGTGTCGGGCACCGGAGCAGGAAAGAGGACCCAGGGTGCCAGCAAGGCGGTAATGGAGTCACCAATAAAGTTCAACTCGCGCATCTCCTCTACGGAGCGGATTCCACGCCGGCGGCAACAATCGACAAAGGCCGTACTCCAGCGATGCGAAAAGCCGAGGCTCTTGATAAAGGGCACGCTGACGGTATCGAGCGTAAAGGGGGCTGCGGGGGCTCGGAATGTGCGGCTCGGAGGGGTCGGGAAGGAGTCCCAGTCACGCACGCTGTGAGGTCTGAGTCGGTAGGCTTCACCGATGCGGACATAGGGGCGGACACGCTGAAAGAGCGAGTCGGTCATGCCATAGATGCCATCCAAATCCTCGGCCATGCGGTAGACCTTACCCGCCTCGCGGTAGTGGACAAGTTGGCGGGCCTGGCTCTTCGAGAACCCGAGCAGTTTAAGCGAGTCATAGGAGATGGTATTGGGGTCGAACTCAAAGAGTTGAGGCTCCGAGAGGGGCTGCTCCTCGAGGCGCACCTCCGAAAGCTCGCCATCCAAGCGGTAGAGCTCGACCAGGTACCACCCTACAGCCGCCAAGAGCATCAGCGGAATAAAGAGGGCCAAGCCCCGAATCTCGCGCGAATCAAAGTACCCCATCGCCCCTGTATGTTACCATTGGGCCTCGTCCGAGAGCCAGAGTTTGCGATAGCGGCGGCTCGGTGAGGGTATCAACTCGCCCAGCCCATACTCGCTCCAACGCTCATCCACCAGATGAATCGTCTCGGGCAGCGAGGTTGTGACATTGGGGAATCGTCGGGGGTTCTGCCCCACGCCCGGTCGTTTGCTGCGGGCGTCGATAATCAGCGAGCCCTCGTAGCGCTTCACATCACGTCTTGGGTCGGTATTGGCGGCCGCCAACCAAAGCAGATCTTCGCCCTGCATCGAGCCGGCTGCCGCATAGTCGAACAAGAGCACAAAGTTGATTCCGCGCAGGTTATTGCGCTCCAGATAGGCTGCGACATCCACCTCGTCGGGGCGACTACGGTCAGCATAGAGCACCAGCGTACTCCACCGCTCGACATAGGCCGTATTGACCAACTGCACCCCCCCCGCAGGTTCGTAGGAGCGAGGCAGCGTGATGGGTTCAACGGGAGTTTGGGGGTCGATGTGCGTGGCATCAACAAAGACCTTACCACCGTAGCCGCAGGTGGCCGTGGCGTGGTCCAGCACATCCAAGACCCCTTCGCTGAAGTGGACATCTCGCTCGGTATCAACACGACGCAGCAGAGCCGAGAGCTGATCCAATGAGCGGATATCGCACCCCGAGGAGGTGACCATCAGGTACTTGTTGAACATCATCTGTCCGGCCCCCCAAAGACCTTGAGCCACCTTGCGGGATTGTCCCTCGTAGCGGCTCTCAATCGACACTAAAGCCAGGTTGTGGGCCGTGCCGGCCATAGGCATCCAAAGGTCACGCACCTCGGGCTGCACGGCCAGACGAATCGGCGCCAGGAAGATTGTTTCGGTAGCCTTGGCAATGTAGGCATCCTCCTGGGGCGGAACTCCCACCAACGTAGCGGGCCAGATGGCTCCTCTGCGATGGGTAATGGCCGTAACATGAAGGCGCGGATAGTAATCCGTGAGCGAATAGAAGCCCGTATGGTCACCAAAGGGGCCTTCGAGGGCCTTCTCCTCCGCAGGGTCTACATACCCCTCAATTACAAAGTCACAATCCGAAGGGACGTAGAGGTCGTTACTCAGGGACTTGACGAGCGTCACAGGCTTGCGACGCAGGAAGCCCGCCAGCAGGTACTCGTCCATATTATCGGGCATCGGAGCCGTAGCGGCGTAGGTGTAGGCGGGATCGCCACCCAGCGCCACCGTCACGGGCATCTTACGTCCCAGGCGCTTGTAGGCCTCATAGTGGCGGGCTCCAGTCTTGTGCAGGTGCCAATGCATACCCGTTGTTTTGTTATCGAGAACCTGCATTCGATACATGCCGACGTTGCGAATACCGGTTTCAGGATCCACCGTATTGACCATCGGAAGGGTTAGAAAGCGACCTCCGTCGCAGGGCCAGGATCGAAGAATCGGCAGACGATTCAGATCCACCTCGTCACCCTGCCACACCACCTCCTGGGCCACTCCGCGCCCCGAAACGGTGCGGGGCATCCAGCGCGAAACCTCGGCCAGCAGAGGCAACATCTTGAGTTTACCCCACACCCCGTCAGGCGGAGTTGTCACCTGCTTCAAGAGGCCATTGATACGCTCCGAAAGCTCCTCCAGGCGCTCGACACCCAGGGCCAGGGCAATGCGACGATCCGAGCCCATCAGGTTGGTGACCACCGGAAAGTCGTAGCCTGTATTTTCAAACAGAAGAGCCGGACCTCCCCCCGCACTCTTCGAGAGGCGGTCGGTAAGTTCGGCTATCTCATACTCGGTCGAAACGGGCACCTTCACCCGCATCAGCTCCCCCTCACGCTCCAGGCGCTCGAGGAATTGGCTCAAAGAGGCATACATAGGCTATCGGCGGAAGATGTTGAGGTGTTTTAAGAGCGGGTTGCGACGATCCAAGAGGGCAAACTCCACGAGCAGAAGCACCAAAGCCACGACCAACGGGTAGGCATACTGCTCGTTGAACTCCTCAAAGCGCAGGGTCTCCAACTCGCTCTTATCCAGTTTATTGATTTCATCAAGCACCTCTTCGAGGCCCAGCTCCTGATTCGTGGCCCGCACATAGAGGCCTCCGGTTGTCGAGGCGATGGACTCGAGGGTCTGCTCGTCGAGTTTCGTAACGACCATATCCCCCTTATCGTCTTTCAGGAACTCGCCGTTAATCTCAATCGGGGCACCCTCGGGGGTTCCGATACCGATGGTATAGATGCGGATGCCCTGGGCCGCAGCCTGCTCGGCGGCAGCCATCACATCGCCATCATGACCCTCACCATCGGTGATAAGGATAATGGCTCGGCTGTGGTTCTCGCCCGTATTGCTCGAGAAGGAGATGGTAGCCAGCGAGAGCGCCTTCGCAAGGTCGGTACCCTGCACCGAGACCAGCGAGGGTGAGATGCGCTTGGTAAAGGCACGAGCCATACGGTAGTCGGTCGTAATGGGCAGCTGCACCTTCGCCTCACCGGCAAAGACCACCAAGCCGACACGATCCTGATTCAGCCCCTCAAAGAGCTTCCCGATGGCATACTTCGTGCGTTCGAGACGCGAGGGGGCAAAATCCTCGGCCAGCATCGAGTTCGAGATATCGACCACCAGCATCATCTCGATACCCTCGGTCTTCTCCTCCTTGAGTTTCGAGCCGAATTGAGGTCTTGCAACGGCAAGAACCAGGAAGAAGAGGGCTCCCAACTCCAAGAGGAGCTTCAGGCGCTGACGGCCCACCGAGTAGTCGGGCATCAACTCACGGAGGGTTTCGGGGTTTCCGAAGCGGGCCAGGCGGCGCTTGCGACGATGCGAGGCGACCAGATAGAGAATCACCAGCAGCGGTATCAGCAACAGGAGCCACAGAGCGGCAGGATAGGCAAATCGAAACATAGGGCTAAGGGGTTAAGGCAGACGGTTAAAAAGGAGCCGTGCGAGCAGCAGTTCCACAACAAACAACAAGAGAGCCAAGAGAAGCGGAGCTGCAAACTTCTCGGTATAGGTCGTGAACTCCAAGACCTCTACCTTGCTCTTCTCCAGGCGGTTAATCTCCTCGTAGATGGCTCTCAGGGCCTCGTTGTCGGTAGCTCGGAAGTAGCGACCATCGGTCAGCTCGGCCATCTTTTGGAGGGTCTTTTCGTCAATCTCGACCTTCTGACGCACAAAGGTCAGCTTGCCGAACATATCGTAGGCCGGATAGGGAGCCTCACCGCGCGTACCAACACCAATGGTATAGACACGAATCCCCTGCTCGCGGGCAATCTCGGCTGCCATCAGCGGAGCAATCTGACCTCGGTTGTTCACACCATCGGTCAGCAGGATAATCACCTTCGACTTGGCCTCGCTCTCGCGCAGGCGATTGATGGCCGTAGCCAAGCCGTTACCAATGGCCGTACCATCCTCGATAATGCCGCTTCTGAGGCGAGCCAAGAGGGTCTGCAGCGTAGCGTAATCGGTCGTCAGAGGGCTCTGCGTAAAGGCCTCACCGGCAAAGACCGTAAGGCCTATGCGGTCACCCGAGCGATCGGTGATAAACTCACCGGCCATCTGCTTGGCAGCCTCCAGGCGATCGGGCTGGAAGTCGCGGGCCAACATCGAACCCGAGATATCGAGTGCCAAAACAATATCAATACCCTCGGTCAGGGTGTTGGAGTTGTGCTCGGCCGTGCGAGGTCGGGCCAGGGCAATGATAATGAGGGCCACCACTGCACAGCGCAGCACAAAGGGGAGATGACGCAGGTAGTAGCGCCAAGTGCGCGGAGCCTGTGCCAGCACCCCGAGGGTCGATACCTGAATCGTCGCTCCCCCCTTAAAGGTGCGGTAGAGGTACCAACCCACCATCGGGACCAGAATCAACAAAGCCCACAACCAATGGGGCGAATGAAATGTATAATCCACAGTTAACAATTAGTAATTAGCAATTGCTTGAATTAGGAATGAGGAATTAGGAATTAGGAATTTTTAGAATGCCCAGTTCTCCCAGTTCTCCCAGTTCTCCCAGTTCTCCCAGTTCTCCCAGTTTCCCTAGTTCTCCCATTTTTTGATTTTAGGCGAGTAAATTTTGTGCCGACCGAAATTTGACACGGATGGGCTGTACTTGAGGTACTGCCCATTCGGGGCAAATGAGAAGGTGCAAAATTTACCGCATAAAATTAAAAAATTACCAGTTTTTAGACCCCCGAATCACTACCCCCTGTTTCTCTTTTAGCTTTTCCTGGGTCTCATCCTCCTGAGCCTGAATGGCTTCGAGCATCTGCTCGAGTTCCTGCTCCGAGAGGGTCGGCTCGGCCGACTCACCCTGCTGGGGCTCTTGCTGTTGCTCCTCAGGCTGCTGCTCCTCGGGCTTGGGCTGGGGCTGCTCCTGTTGTTGCTGCTCCTGCTGCTGGTCTTGCTGCTCCTGCTTTTGATCCTGCTGGTCTTGGTTCTGCTCCTGGTTTTGGAGCTGACGCTTGATGAGGGTGTAGTTGTACTTGGCATCCTCATCCGAGGGGTTCAGGCGCAGCGAAGACTTCAGGCTCTCGAGGGCCTCCTGGAGTTTCTGCTGCTTATACTGCACATCGGCCAGGTTGTAGTAGGCCTCGGCACGCTCCTGCGGAGTGCGCAGCGAGTCTGCAGCCGCCATGCGCAGGGCCTCGGCCGCCTTGTCGTACTGCTCGGTGCGGTAGAGGGCATTTCCGAGGTTATAACCCGCCTCCCAGCTCTCGGGAGCGAGCTCCGCAGCCTCACGGTAGCGGTCGATGCTCAGGTCATATTTCTGCTTCTCGTAGGCACGATTTCCCTTGCGCACTAACGAGCGCTCGGGATACTTCTGGGCTGCGGCGGGCAGGGCCAGAAGGAGCATAGCGAGGAGCATTTTCAGACGCCCCAAAGCAGAAGGATTTGTATGTAATCTTTTGGCTCTCATCGTATCAGGCATTTTCAATTCCCTCCCCTACAGAGGGTTCTTCATCCTGCAACTTGGTCTCCTCGACGAAGTAGTAGGCCTTGGTATAGTCGTTTTCGTTCTGCTCGGCCTCGGGCTCAAACTTGGCGAACTTCACCAGGTCGGCATCACGCAGGATGGCCGTCAGATCCATCGAGCACTTCTTGGGCAGCTCCTCCACCGAGAGCTCTCGCAGGGCCTCGATAATCTCATCGGAGGTCATCTCCATAGCACCAATGCCGTAGCGACCGGCAAGGTAGGTACGCAGGATATCGGTCAGCTCGGAGTAGTAGGCCTTGAAGTTTCCGTTCTGCCAGAGCTTGCGATGGTGCAGGGACTCGAGGGCTCGAATCGCCACCACATGGGGCGGGAGGGGCGGAGCAGGCTTAAAGAGGTCGCCAATCTTCTTGCCACGGCGGGCCAGCTCGCGACGTATCCACCAGATGAGTGCCGCCAGCAGCAAGAGAGCAGCACCACCCCACAGGGTATAGCCGCTCACCTCGCCAAACTTGAAGGGGAGGCTCTTCTGGAGCTTGAGGTCGCGCACCCCTTGCGCCATGGCGGCCGAGTCGATTGCAATCGGAAGCACCACGAGGGTCAACGAATCCTCGGCATAGAGGGTGTCGACGATGTTTTTGTCGGCATAGAGCACCGCACCACGCCCCATCGAAATCAACCCTTCGTCGAAGGTCTGCAGGCGGTAGCGCTTGCGCAGTTTGAGCATGCGGCCCTCACGGGCGAGGGTATCAACGGCGCAATCCTCGACCAGCTCGACATCGGCCTCTCCCTCGCGCTTTGTGGTGTTGAAGGTCGGGAAGTCGGCCACCTGGGCCAGGTCACGCTCCACCTCAATGGAGTAGGTGAAGCAGTCGCCGATGCGCACCGTATCGGGCTCCAGCGTGGCACGCACACGGGGCGTCTGGGCCTGAAGCCCCACAGCCGTCAGAAGGGCCAAGAGGGTAACTACAAGTGGTTTCATCGCTTCTTGAAGAGTTTGATCAGCTCGACCACATAGTCCTCGTTGGTGAGAATTTTGGCCGTGTCGATACGGTTGTGTTTCAGCAGACTCTCCATCTGCTCGGCATTTTGTGCCCAGCGTTGGGCGTAGTGGTCGCGCACCGCCTGCGACGAGGTATCCACCCAGAGCTTGCGACCCGTCTCGGCATCCATCAGTTCGACGATACCCACGTCGGGAAGCTCCTCCTCACGGGGGTCAACCACCCGCACGGCTACCAAATCGTGCTTGCCGCCGGCCACCTTCAGGGCATCCTGCAACTCATCCTTATCCGACAAGGGGTTGATGAAGTCCGAGAGGATAAAGGTCGTACAACGCTTCTTGATGACGTTGCTCAGGTAGCGCACCGCCTCCGAAAGTTTCGTCGCCCTGTGCTCGGGCTCGAAGCTGATCAGTTCGCGGATAATCATCAGGATATGGCTGCGCCCCTTCTTCGGGGGGATGAACTTCTCGACCCGATCCGAGAAGAAGATGCAGCCCACCTTAT
>CAYRPL010000080.1:0-7644 GCA_964426045.1 uncultured Alistipes sp.
GACGGTCGAGAATATGGGTATCGTCGCCATCGGCCTCGGTATCGGAGGTGTGGGTATCTGGGCCGCTCTGTTCCATGTGGTCTGCCATACGCTGATTAAGAGCTCGCTCTTCCTGCAGCTGGCCGTGGCCCGCCAGGTCTATGACAGCTACCGCATCAACCGCCTGGGCGACTATATGGCCGTCAATAAGGTGGGTGCTTTGGGTATGCTGCTCGGAGCCGTTGTGGTGTTGGCCTTCCCGCCCTCGCCCCTCTTTTTGTCGGAGCTGATGATTTTCAAGGCCATCTTCTCCGAGGGAGCCTGGCCTCTGGCCCTCGTTATGTTGGTGCTGATGTGCATTGTCATCTACTCGGTCTCGGCCCGCTTCATCAAGCTCTGCTACCAGCCCAACCAGGAGCAGCTGCACCCCTCGAGTGTCGATCGTGCCCTCTCGTGGTCGGCCCTGGCTCTGCTGGTGCTGGCCATGGTACTCGGCCTCTGGCAGCCGACCCTGCTCTGCGATACCCTCACCCAAATAGCCACCCTCTAACCCCGCCCCGCCATGAGATACTATATTACCGATAATCGTGCCGCCTCGGTTGCTCTGCAGGATATTCCGGTTGTGGAGTATGCCCAATTTTATGCCGACCTGAAGGAGAGGCTTGCGGCCGAAAACTTCCATGTTGCCCACTACTTTGCCGCCCCCGAGTGTGGAGCCGATGGGGTAGTGGAGCAGCTGCGTATGATCTGCCTGCTGCTCGACGATGCCACCTCTCAGGTGCTTATCACCTCCTATCGGGTGGGCTACTACGACGAGCAGGAGCTCCCCTCGCTGACGGCACACCACGCCGAGCTGCACCCCTTCGAGCGTGAAATCACCGAGCGCTACGGCATCCGCTTCTCGGAGATGCCCTGGGCCAAGCCCCTGCGTTTCCCGTTCGACCGCTTCGATCAGCGCAGTTCGATGGATAACTATCCCTTCTATGCGATGGAGGGCTCGACCCTGCATGAGGTAAACGTGGGCCCGATTCACGCCGGTATCATCGAGCCGGGCGCCTTCCGCTTTATCTGCAACGGTGAGCGGGTGCTGCACCTTGAGATTGCCCTGGGCTACCAGCACCGCGGCGTCGAGCACGCCTTCACGGCGACCCAAAACCGCCTACGCCAGATGCTCCTCTCGGAGAGTATTGCGGGCGATAGCGCCATTGCCCACTCCACGGCCTTTGTCGAGGCCCTCGAAAAGCTGGCAGTTTCACCCACACCAAAGAGTAGAAATCTGCTTGTCGAGCGCCTGGTGGCCCTCGAGTTGGAGCGTATGGCGATGCAGATTGCCGATACGGGAGCCCTGTCGATGGATGTGGCCTACCAGCTGGGACAGGTGGCCTGTGAGGCACTGCGCACGGTGACCATCAACACGACACAGGCCTGGTGCGGCAACCGCTTCGGCAAGGGGCTGATTCGCCCCGCAGGTACCAACTTCCCCCTTACCAAGGAGAAGGTCGAGATGATTCGCCGCAATGTGGCCGATGTGCGCCGCCGCTATCATGAGGTGGTTGAGGATATCAAATCCTCGCCCTCGATTCTCTCGCGTTTCGAGCAGTGCGGCATCGTCTCGAAGGAGGATATGCAACGCATCGGAGGTGTGGGCCAGGCGGCCCGTGCCAGCGGCCTGAAGCGTGACCTCAGAGTTACGCATCCCTGGGGGCTCTTTGGCGGGGAGTTGCAGCACGAAAGCGTCTTGAAGCGCCAGGGTGATGTGATGGCCCGCCTGATGGTGCGTGCCGGTGAGGTGCTGCAGTCGGCCGACTACATCGAAAAGCTACTCTCCAACTTTGAACCCGAGCCACAGGCTGCCAAGCCCGACTTCGACTTTGCCCTGCAACCCTCGTCGCTCGCCTTCGGCCTTGTTGAGGGTTGGCGTGGTGAGACCTGCCACGTTTTGATAACCGACGCAAAGGGTACCCTTTCGACCTGCAAGATTAAGGATCCGAGCCTGCACAATTGGTTAGGCCTTGCGCTGGCTGTGCGTGGTGAGGGAATCTCCGACTTCCCGATTAACAACAAGAGTTTCAACCTCTCTTATTGCGGACACGATTTGTAGTAGTTAAAAACGAAAAGCACTATGATACTGCCAAAATTACGCGTTTTGAAGAGCCACGGCTCGCAATATATCCCCGACCTGAACGCCGTGGAGCTGACCGAGGAGTTTCGTGGTCGCCCCGTATTGAGTGACGAGGGGGATGCCGAGGCCCTGGAGGCTGCCGCTACACTCTGTCCCACCCGGGCAATCTCAACGGCCCCCTTCCGTCTCGATTTGGGTCGCTGCCTCTTCTGTGGCGAGTGTGCCCGCCGTGCCCCCCAAAGCATCCGCTTCACCAACGACTACCGCCTCGCCTCGCCTACGCGCGAAGGACTTGTCGTAGCCCCCGGGCAGCAGGCCATTCCCTTCGACGAGAAGGCCGTTCGCCCCGAGATTCGCCGTTACTTCCACCAGGCTTTGAAGCTGCGTGAGGTCTCAGCCGGCGGTGATGCCTCGGTTGAGATGGAGCTCAATGCTACGGGCAATGTAAACTTTGACTTCGGCCGCTTTGGTGTTGAGTTCACCGCCTCGCCCCGCCACGCCGACGGTACGGTCATCACGGGCCCCATTACCCAAAATATGGCCGAGGCTTTGGCCATCAGCCACCACGCCATTGCCGAGCCCAAGCTCTTGATGCTCTGTGGTTCTGAGGCGATTTCGGGAGGACTTTTTGCCGAGAGCCGCGCCATCGACCGCTCCTTCCTGGAGAACCATCATGTCGATCTCTGGATTCCCGGGGCACCGACCCATCCGATGACCTTCATTGATGGTGTGATGACGCTGCTTGGTCGCAAAAAAAGGGCTTTTTAATTTTATGCGGCACCTTTGTCCTTGCCCTCGCGATTCACAAATGGGCAGTACCATCAGTACAGCCCATCTGTGCCTCACTCGGTTAAGAACAAATCTGCTCGCCTAAAATTAAAAATCGGGTTCTGCGGGCGGCACAAAATCTGCTCCTCTAAAATTATAAATTTGTGGGGGGGGGAGCTGGGGGAGCTGGGAGAACTGGGGAGACTGCGCATTTCGAAAATTCCTCATTCCTAATTTAAGCAATTGCTCATTGCTAATTACTAATTGCTCATTACACTTTCTGTGTTTACACTTTTTTTGTCGTTTCTCAAAATCGGGGCCTTCACCTTTGGTGGGGGCTATGCGATGATTCCGCTCATTGAGCGTGAGGTGATTGACCGGCGACGCTGGTTGCAGCGCAGCGAGTTTTTAGACCTGCTGACGCTGGCGCAGTCGGCCCCGGGGCCCATTTCGCTCAATACGGCCGTCTTTGTGGGCTACAAGGTGCGGGGTTATCGCGGGGCTTTGGCCTCGATTCTGGGGGTGGTGCTCCCCTCGTTTCTCATTATCCTGCTCCTGGCCATCTTCTTTGCGGGCGTGAGGGAGAATCCTTGGGTCGATGCCGCCTTTCGGGGGATGCGACCTGCGGTAGTGGCACTGATTGTCTATCCCGTCATCTCGCTGGCGCGGGGTATGCACCCCGCCATGTTGGGGGTGATTGCCGCCTCGGCTTTGGCTATCTGGTATTTGGACTGGTCACCCGTCGCCCTGCTCTTTGGCGGGGCACTGCTGGGCATCGCCTGGGAGTTGTGGATTGTAAAGAGAGGAGGTGAAAGATGATTTTCTGGCAACTCTTTGTAAGCTACCTGAAGATTGGATTCTTCGGCTTTGGAGGCGGCTATGCGATGTTGTCGCTGATTCAAAACGAGGTCGTGGTGCGCCACGGCTGGATGACCGGAGCCGAGTTTGCCGATATTGTCGCTGTTTCGCAAATTACCCCCGGGCCGATTGCCATCAACTCGGCCACCTATGTCGGCTATACCGTGGGTCTGCAGTATGGCGGTACGGGATGGGGTGTGCTGGGCTCAATGATCGCCACCTTTGCCGTCTGCCTGCCGGCCCTGACGCTGATGATTCTTATCACCCGCTTCTTCCTCAAGCTGCACCGCAACCCCTGGGTCGAGGGAGCCATGCGCGGTATGCGCCCCGTGGTTATCGGCATGATTGCCGCTGCGGCGCTGCTGCTGATCTTCCCCCACAGCTCCGACTCCGCCGAGCAAAACTTCACCGACCCCTGGAGCTGGCTGCTCTTCGCTGTGGTCTTCTTGGGTTCCCTTAAAAAGATCAACCCCATCCCGCTCATCCTCTTCTCGGCCCTTGCGGGAATACTTATTTATGGTATATGAATGGCATAAGTAGCAGAAGAGGAGCCAAATAGCTCCTCTTCTGCTAAATTATTAACACATTGGCCTACTTGGCTGCGCGTTTGCGGTCCACCTCGTGCAGCAGAATCTTTCTCAGGCGCATCGAATGGGGGGTAACCTCTACATACTCATCCTCCTTGATATACTCCAGGGCCTCCTCGAGCGAGAAGATTTTCGGGGGTACGATAACCGCCTTGTCATCCGAACCCGAGGCGCGCATATTGGTCAGCTGCTTGGCCTTATTGACATTGACCGTGATATCGTTCTGGCGGGTATGCTCGCCAATGACCTGGCCCTCGTAGACCGGATCGTTCGGCGAGATGAAGAAGCGGCCGCGATCCTGCAACTTGTCGATCGAGTAGGCGTAGGCCGTGCCGGTCTCGCTGGCGATAATCGAGCCGTTGGTGCGCATCTCAATCTCGCCCATCCAGGGCTCGAAGCCCTTCAGACGGTGGGTCATGATGGCCTCACCGGCTGTGGCGGTGAGCATATTCGAGCGCAGACCGATGATGCCGCGCGAGGGAATCTCGAACTCCAGGCGCACACGGTCGGCCGTCGATATCATATTGGTCAGCGTGCCTCGGCGGCGGGTCGTAAGTTCGATAACCGTACCCGAGTACTCCTCGGGACAATCTACGGTCATCTCCTCCACGGGCTCGCACTTTTTCCCGTCAATCTCCTTGATAATCACCTTGGGCTGGCCGACCTGCAACTCGTAGCCCTCGCGGCGCATCGTCTCGACCAATACCGAGAGGTGCAACACGCCACGGCCATAGACCACAAAGCTGTCGGCCGAGAGCCCGGGCTCGACCCTCAGGGCGAGGTTCTTCTCCAGCTCCTTATCCAGACGCTCCTTGATGTGGCGCGAGGTGACATACTTGCCATCCTTACCGAAGAAGGGCGAGTTGTTAATCGTAAAGAGCATCGACATCGTCGGCTCGTCGATGGCGATGGGGGGCAGCGGTTCGGGGTTCTCGAAGTCGCAAATCGTGTCGCCAATCTCGAAGCCCTCGATACCTATCAGGGCGCAAATCTCGCCGCAGTGTACCTCCTCGACCTTCTTCTTGCCCAGCCCCTCGAAGACCATCAGCTCCTTGATCTTGCTCTTCTGGAGCGTTACACCGTCACGCTTGGCCAAGGTGACATTCTGACCCGCCTTCAGCACACCGCGCGTGAGCTTGCCCACGGCGATACGACCCGTGTAGGCCGAGTATTCGAGCGACGTGACGAGCATCTGGGGGGTACCCTCAGCCTGCTCGGGGGCAGGAATCTCCTCGATGATGGCATCCAGCAGCGGAGCCAGCGAGTCGGTAGGTTCGTTCCAGACGTGCGACATCCAGCCGTTCTTGCCCGAGCCGTAGATGGTCTTGTAGTCGAGTTGCTCCTCGGTGGCGTTGAGCGAGAACATCAGATCGAAGACCTGCTCGTTCACAATCTCGGGGCGGCAGTTGGGCTTATCGACCTTATTGACTACCACAATGGGCTTCTTGCCCAGCGCCAGGGCCTTCTGCAACACAAAGCGGGTCTGGGGCATCGTACCCTCGAAGGCGTCTACCAGCAGCAGTACGCCGTCGCACATGTTCAGTACGCGCTCGACCTCACCTCCGAAGTCGGCGTGCCCCGGGGTGTCGATGATGTTGATCTTATAATCTTTGTAGATGACCGAGACGTTCTTCGAGAGGATGGTGATACCGCGCTCGCGCTCCAGATCGTTGTTGTCCAGAATCAGCTCACCCTCATTCTGTTTGGCATTCTCGCGCAGGATGTGTCCCTGGAGAATCATCTTATCGACCAGCGTCGTCTTGCCGTGGTCGACGTGTGCAATAATGGCAATATTGCGAAGTTTCTGCATAGTGATTGAATTTTGTGGCAAAGATACGATTTTTATCAAAAAATTTTCTAATTTTGCGGAGAAACTATCTTCAATTACTACTATGATTCGTTCTACCAAACCTTTTTTGACCCTCAAACGCTCCAGCCACATCTACCAGGGAGATGCTGCCGAGCTTTTGAATCAGGTGCTGCCGCGCCGCAATCGTCGGGTGCTGTTTCTGACCGACCAAAATGTCTACGACCGATTCTCTTCGCTGATGGGCGACCATCCCACGCTGATTGTGGGGCAGGGCGAAGAGGCCAAGCGATTGAGTGAGGCCTCGAAACTCTACCACCAGATGATTCGCCTCGAGGTCGATCGCTCGTGGTGGGTGGTGGCCGTCGGAGGTGGCGTGGTCTGCGACTTGGCGGGATTTGTCGCCTCGACCTATATGCGGGGTCTGAAGTTTGGTTTCGTCCCCACGACGCTCCTGGCGCAGGTCGATGCCTCGGTGGGAGGAAAGAACGGAGTCAATGTGGGAGGTTACAAAAATATGGTGGGCTGCTTTGCGCAACCGAACTTTGTGATTTGCGACTCGAAGCTCCTCCATCGCCTCCCGTCACGCGAGCGTCGGGCCGGTATGGCCGAGGTGATTAAGGCGGCCATCATCGGTGATAAAGAGCTCTTTGATGAACTTGCCTGTCAGCCTGTTACCCGTATGACGGGCTACCTGCAGCTCGAGCGTGTCGTGCGTCGCGCCATCGAGGTTAAGGCGGCCATTGTCCGACGTGACGAAAAGGAGGAGGGTGAGCGCAAGCTGCTGAACCTGGGTCACACCTTCGGCCACGCCATCGAGAAGCGTTACCCGAAGATGAACCACGGCGAGGCTGTGGCCGTAGGTATTGCCATCGCCTGCCGCATCTCCGAGAAGCTGGGCATGCTCTCCGCGGAGGATGGTGCCCTTGTCGCCCGGGTACTTGGTGAGGCGGGTCTTCCCTTGAGCGTTCCCCCCTATCTGCGCAATAAACTCCTCTCGGCCATGGGTAAAGATAAGAAACGCTCGGGTCAGAAGATTTCGATTATCCTGCCCAAGCGAATCGGTGAGTGCGTAATCTATCCGATGACCTACGAAGAGCTTTCTAAGCTTTTCCCCAAGGAGTGCGGATACTTCTAAAAATTCAAAATTTAAAATTCAAAATTCAAAATTATTTAAGGGGACTGGGTGGACTGGGAAATCCAAGAGGATTCCTAATTCCCAATTACTAATTCCCAATTACTAATTACTAATTGCTCATTACTCATTGCTCATTACTAATTGCCTACCGCCTCCACTGAACCTTCAGCGGCTCCTTGTCGATGTAGTTGCGGAACCTGCTGGCGGGCATACCCAGGGCCATGCCGGCGTGGATTTCGCCCCGGATACCCAGACGGCGGGCCAGGCGTTGTTGCTTGTCGGCCTTGAGGGCTGTGAGCAGAAATCCCGTGTAGATTTGGCTCACGCCCAACGCCTCGGCCATCAATGAGCCGTTTTGGTAGGCCAGCTGGGTATCAATGGCTCC
>CAYRPL010000081.1:0-7568 GCA_964426045.1 uncultured Alistipes sp.
TCTCGACCATCTGCACCAGGGCCGCAATGACCAGGATGAAGACGATGGTCTGCATATACTCGATACCGAAGGGGATGAGGATATACTCCTGAATCGACCAGGCGACCACAGCCGTAAGGGCCATTACGAAGGTAACGGCGGCACCCATACCGAGCGAGGTCTCCACCTTCGACGAGACACCGAGGAAGGGGCAGATTCCGAGGAACTGCGCCAGCACGACGTTATTTACGAAGATCGAGCCAATGATAATTGCGAAATATGTTACCTGTTCCATACTACTTCTTGAGATACTTGTTAAACAATACCATCAGGTAGCCCAGCACAAAGAAGGCTCCGGGGGCGAGGACAAAGATCAGCGGCATATAGTCGGCGATGCCGAGCGAGCAGCCGAAGATGGCGCCACTACCCAGAATCTCACGCACCGAGCCGATGGTTGTAAGCGAGAGCGTACAGCCCAAGCCGATGCCCACACCGTCGAGAATCGAATCCAGGGCTCCGTTCTTCGAGGCAAAGGCCTCGGCACGACCCAGGATGATGCAGTTCACCACAATCAGGGGGATAAAGACACCCAGCGTAGCGTAGAGCGCCGGCACATAGGCCTTCATCAGCAGCTCGATGATGGTTACGAACGAGGCGATAACGACGATAAAGGCAGGGATGCGGACCTTGTCGGGAATCAGGTTCTTGATGAGCGAGATCACGAAGTTCGACATAATCAGCACCGCCATCGTGGCGACACCCATACCCAGACCATTCATGGCCGAGGTGGTGGTACCCAGCGTGGGGCACATACCGAGAACCAGCACAAAGGTAGGATTCTCCTTGATGATTCCCTTTACGATAAGTTGCAGTTTATTCATTCTGGCCTCCTTCCTGCGCAGCCTCTGCGCTCCACGTTGAATCGGTAGCTCCCGATGCGGTATCGATGGCCTCACCCGTTCCGACTACCTGAGTATAGGCATTGTAGGCGCGCGCCACAGCATCGACATAGGCACGCGACGAGATGGTAGCTGCCGTCAGGGCATCTACATCACCGCCATCCTTCTTCACCGAGAGTTTCATCTGGGCGGGATTCTTGCCCTGCACGCTCTTCAGAAGCACATTCTCGGGCTCGGCCATCTTGGTACCCAGACCCGGGGTCTCGGCCTGCGAGAGGACATTGACATTGAGAATCGTGCCCTGCGCATCGAAGCCCACCATTATCGTAATGGCACCTCCGAAACCGCTCTTGGTCATACTCTTCACGGCATAGCCGACCACCTGGTCGCCCTGGGTGGCTGTGTAGACCTGGATGGGCATCTGGTCGAGCGTAAGCTCCTGCTCCGAGGTCTGCTCAAAGTCGGGCAAGACCTGACGGAGTGCTTCGGTCACCGCCGCGGCCTCGGCCTGGGCGATGGGTTCGGCCGTCAGCTGGTAGATACTGCCCACACCGGCCGAAGCCAGGAGCGTGATGCAGAACAAGACGGCCACCATATTAAAAAGTGTACTTTTCATCTTCTCTATTTCTTAATGCCGAAGCGTTTGGGTTTGATGTACTTGTCGAGCAACGGAGCTACGGCGTTCATAATTAGGATGGCAAACGACATACCTTCGGGATAGGCACCCCACAGACGAATCAGCATCGTAATCAGACCGATACCGATACCGTAGATAACCATTCCCTTGGTGGTCATCGGCGAGGTGGCGTAGTCAGTAGCCATATAGACGGCTCCCAGGATGGCACCTCCGGCCAGCAGGTGGAAGAGCGTGAATCCGAAGACGGCATGGGGCGTTGCAAGGGTAAAGGCGCCATACACAGCCGCAAAGAGAGCCATCGTGCCGAGTACCGAAACGGGGATGTGCCACGAAATCACCTTACGCCACAAGAGGTAGACAAAACCTAAGAGCAGCGCCAGGGCAGCCACCTCACCCAGCGAACCGGGCATCATACCCAGCAGCAGGTTCTCAAAGGGGACTACGTCGGCTCCGGCACCGAACTTCACAGCCGCCAGGGGCGTAGCACCCGAGAGGGCATCGAGGGCCGGATTCGCAACCTGCGGGAAGGTGGTCATCTGCACGGGGTAGGCAATCAAGAGGAAGACACGACCCACTAAAGCGGGGTTGAAGGGGTTTTTGCCCAGGCCGCCGAAGGTCATCTTGGCGATGCCGATGGCAACAACGGAGCCGATAACCACAATCCACCAGGGAATCGTGGCGGGGAGGTTGAACGAGAGCAACAGACCGGTTACCACGGCCGAGAGGTTGCCCAGCGTGCAAGCACCCTTAAAGAGGAACTTCTGGATGAGCCACTCAACCAGCACGCAGCTTGCGATGGCAATAGCCGTCACACGCAGCACGTCCCACCCGAAGACGATGGCCGAGACCACCAGCGCAGGGGTCAGGGCCAGCAGGACATCGCGCATAATCTTCTGCGTCGATTCGGGGCCGTGAACGTGCGGAGCAGCTGCAACAATCAATTTATTAGCCATAAGTTTTCTATTTTTTTCAATTCTCTTTTTACCCTACTTTTTGGCAGCGGCAGCTGCGGCACGGGCACGAATCAGACCCATCACGGTCTGCTTGCCCAGACGCACATAGTCAAGCAGGGAGATGCTTGCCGGGCAGGTGAACTGGCAGCAACCACACTCGATACAGCTCGTGATGTCGTTCTGCTCCATCGCCTCCCAACTCTTATTCTTGGCCATCTTGACCAGCAGATAGGGCTCCAGACCCATCGGGCAGGCCTCGACGCACTTCGCACAGCGAATACACGACGAGGGCTCGCGACGCAGAGCCTCCTGCTCGCTAAAGAGCGTGATACCCGAGCAGCCCTTGGTGACGGGCGACTGAAGATTGACCATCGGGCGACCCATCATCGGACCTCCGTTGATCACCTTACCCGTATCCTGCGGAAGACCTCCGGCGGCATCAATCAGGCTCTGAATCGGGGTACCCATGCGGGTCAGCAGATTCTTGGGCGTCTTGACGCTCTTGCCGGTGAGGGTTACCACACGCTCAATGAGCGGCTTGTTCTTCTGTACCGCCTCGTAGACGGCTACCGTGGTCGATGCGTTGCAGACCACAGCCCCCACGTCAATAGGCAGGGCGGGGGGTGCCGGCACCTGACGACCCGTGATGGCGGCAATCAACTGCTTCTCACCTCCCTGCGGATACTGCACCTTGAGGGGGGTGATGTGAATACCGGCATACGAGGCTGCGAGTTTCTCGAGGTGGGCAATGGCATCGGGCTTGTTGTTCTCCACACCGATATAGGCCTCATGCACCGAGAGGGCCTTCATCAGAATCGTCACACCGACGAGCAGTTCCTCGCCGCGCTCGAGCATCGTGCGGTGGTCCGAGGTGAGGTAGGGCTCACACTCCACACCGTTGATAATCAGATATTCGGCCTTCTTTCCCGGGGGCACCGACAACTTGACGTGCGTGGGGAAGGTGGCACCGCCCATACCGACGATACCGGCCTCCTTGATTTTGGCAATAATCTGCTCAGCGGTCAGATTGCACTCGCGCTTCAGTCCGGTTGTGCGGTCGATACCCTCAACCCACTCGTCACCCTCGCGCTTGATGGTAATCATCATCTGACGCAGACCCTGAGCATTGAGCTGCAGATCGACAGCCGTCACCACACCCGAAATCGGAGCATGGATATTGGCCGACATAAATCCCGTAGCCTCGGCAATGAGCTGACCCGTGAGCACCTTATCGCCCTTGGCCACCTTCACGGTAGCGGGAGCACCGATGTGCTGTGCCACAGGAATCATCACCTGATCGGGCAGCGGAAGAGTCTCAATGGCCACTGCACGGCTCAGCTTGTTTTCCGACGGATGGACTCCGCCAATTGGAAATGTTTTCATATCTTGGTCTATTACTAATCCTTGGTTGTTCGCTAATCTTTCGAGTTCGCTGTTCCTTTATGCCTCGGGGGCAGGCTTGGGGGCCGGTGCGGGCTTGGGCTCCTTCGGCAGAGGCTCCATGCCGACCAGACGAATGGCTCCCGTCGGACACTCGTTTACACACTTGCGACACAGCTTGCACTTCTGCGAGTCGATATAGGCCAGACCGCCCTCGATGGTAATGGCATCAAATGCGCAGACCTTCTGACACTTGCCGCAGCCGATGCAACCCGCCTTGCAGGCCTTCATCACCACGGCGCCCTTGTCCTTCGAGACGCACGATACATAGACCGCACGGTTCTTCGGCCACTTCTTACGCAGCTCGATGACGTGCTTCGGACAAGCCTTCACACAAGCACCGCAAGCCGTACACTTGTCGGCATCCACCTCGGCCAATCCGGTCTCGGGGTTGATGTGAATGGCATCAAACTGACAAGCCTCCACACAGTCGCCATAGCCCAAACAGCCGTAGGCACAATCCGTTTCACCCACATAGAGCGACGCTGCCACCGCACACGAGGGGGCACCGTCATAGCGGCTCGTGCGGGGACGCTTGGCGCAGGTTCCTCCACAACGCACCGTTGCTACCTGGGGTTCTTTCTCAGGAGCAGCCTTGCCAAGGTAGCCGGCGCACGCCTTCATTACGTCCGCTCCACCCACCGGGCAGAAGAGCTCCGAAATGTCGTCACGCTTTACCAAAGCATCGGCCATACCCCGACATCCGGCGAATCCGCAACCGCCACAGTTCGCACCGGGCAGCATCTTCTCCACCTCGTCGATACGGGGATCCTCCTCCACCTTGAACTTCTGTGCCACGAAGTAGAGAATTACCGCGGACAGAACTCCCAACACGCAGAGTGTGAGAATGGTGATAAGTAGTAAATTTTCCATTAGCTTTTTGTTATTGTAAAGTGAATTTTTGTTTCAATTCTTCGACGCAGCAGATAAACTCCCGCGTAGTAGAGGGCTACTCCTGCTAACGCCATCAGGGCCGCAAGACCCTCCGCAAGCCCCGCCTGCAAGGCTCCGAGCAAAACTCCGAGCAGCACCACCAAGGCCCCGACATAGGCGACCAAAACCGCTCGCAGGGCCATCTGCTGCTCCTCTCCGACCTCCACCACATCGCCTACCGAAAAGTGCGAACTGTCGGCCAGGGTGACATCAATGAGCTTCTCCTGACTCTCGCCCATCCCACACAACTCGCGTGCACGACAAGCATGACAGGCACCCGATGCCACAATGGCCACCTGCACCACCCCGGGCCCGACTTTGCGAACTTCGCCTCTATGTATTATCCTCTTTTTCATCGAAAACCCTAACCATTGCTGCTTGAAACCGGCTGAGCGGCTCTTCGTTGTAACCAGCCCTCACCCTATTGCCTCCGCTCCCCGAAGGCATACAGCTGCAAAGCTTCCGGACCTTGCAAAGTAAACCCAAAACTTTTGATTTTGCGTGTACTTTTTGTCAAAAAAATCGTATTTCTGTACTTTTTAACCCATCTGCCTACTCCAACCCGACCTCGAGGCCGTCGTAACGACGGTTCTATTTGGGCTTGTCTTGGTGTGGGGGTCAGAAGGCCGCTACCCCCACCACCCAATTTTCGATTTTAGGCTGGCAGATTTTTTCTCGACCGCAGGCTGACGAAGATGGGCTGTACTAAGTGTACTGCCCATTTTCGGCAGACAAGGAGAGGAAAAATGTGCCGCATAAAATCGAAAATTAATTTAGGTCGCCATATTTATTGGTCAACGGCATCAACCGCTCGTGTCCGAAGGCGCAGGACGAAAGACGCAACACGGGCGGGAACTGATAGCGTTTCTTCTCGTTGCGCATAATCAGGGAGTGAATGGTCTCCACCACCTCGGAGTCGAAACCGGCATTGACAATCTCCTCGCGGTGCTCACCCTTCTCGATCATGCGGTAGAGGATGGCGTCTACCACCTCATAGGGGGGCAGGAAGTCGCTATCCTTCTGATTGGGTCGCAACTCCGACGAGGGCTCCTTGGTCAGGATATTCTCGGGGATAGGATTGCCACACTCGCGGTTGATATAGCGTGCCAGGTCATACATCTCGGTTTTATAGAGGTCGCCCGTGGGGCTGAAGGCTCCCGCGGTATCGCCATAGAGGGTACACCAACCCAGGGCATTCTCGCTCTTGTTCGAGGAGTTGAGCAGCACATAGTCACTCTTGTTCTGCACGGCCATCAGCAGGATGGTGCGGATACGGGTCTGGATATTCTCCTCGGTGATATCGAACTCCGTACCGCCGATAACGGGCTTCAGGGTGTTCACTACGCTCTCGTAGATCTCCGAGATGGGGATTACGTTGTACTCGATACCGAGGCGCTCGGCCAGCTCGCGGGCATCCTCTACCGAGTGGTCCGATGAGAAGGGCGAGGGCATCAGCAGCGCACGCACATTCTCCTTGCCGAGAGCGGCGGTCGCCAGGCAGGCCACCACGGCCGAGTCGATACCTCCCGAGAGGCCGATCGAAGCCTTGGTATAGCCGTTCTTGCGGAAGAAGTCTTTGAGACCCAGACAGGCGGCCTTGTAGATGATGTGTGTGCGGTCGGCGGGCGAGTAGGGAATCCCCTTGTAGGGGGTGTACTCGGCCTCGGTGTCGTAGATGGCGAAGTCCTCTTCGAAGCTCTTGAGCATAAGGAGCAGTTCGCCCTGCTTGCTGAGTACACCCGAGGTTCCATCATAGACGATATCGGTAGAACCGCCCACCTGGTTGATGATAATAAGCTCCTTGCCCTCACGGAAGGCGAGGTTGCGCATCGTCTCGTAGCGGTAGGTCAGCAGACCCTTGCCATACTTGCGGGCGTTGATGCTGATGATGGTCTCGACCGAGGGGTGCAGGTCGCGCATGCGGCTCAGGTCGTCACCTACGACGATGGCACACTTGCGACCCTTGATGGTGGCGTATTGGCAGCCACTGCCCGAGTCGAGGAAGCCCATCTCACGGCGAGCCGAGATACGCTGCTTGCCGACGAAGCGCAGCACCTTGCGGTTCTGAACCAGGGCGGCGGCACTTACGGTGCCCTCGTCGGTCAGAATCGGGAGTCCTATGATGGCGGCAATGTTGTCACAGCAGGAGGCAATCTCCACCAGCGCATCCTCACAGAGCTCGAGGAAGGTGGTTTTACGCAGCAGGTCAAAGGCGGGGGTACCGCTTATGGCCTGCTCGGCGAAGAGCACCAGATCGGCCCCCTCGTCCTTGGCACGCCCAATGGCGTCGATAATCTTCGAGGCGTTGCCATCCACGTCTCCGACCGTGTAATTTAACTGAGCAAGAGCTATCTTCATCTATGCAAAATTATGCTTATTATCCAAATTGTTGCCCAATATGATTGGGCACCCGCAAAGTTACGGTTTTTTTACGAGATAAGCAACAAAATGAATTCACAATTCACAATTCACAACTATTTTTAGAGGCAATTCGAAATTGAACTGGGAAGGCTGGGAGTTGCTGGGAGGGCTGGGAATTACTGGGAATTACTGGGTATTACTGTGTATTGCAGGGTGTCAGGTGTAGAAGATATGGCCACCCCAACCTTCTTTGTAAATCATAGCCACTCCCGGCAATTCCTTGTCGCAGGCCAAGTAATTGCTAATTGCTAATTACTCATTGCTCATTGAATTACATCTCGTTGAAGATTGCCACGTCAGTCGCTC
>CAYRPL010000082.1:0-7453 GCA_964426045.1 uncultured Alistipes sp.
GCATTTTTGTTTGCAGCTGTTGCCTTGGTAGGCTTTGCTGCTTGTAACTCGGACAGCACCGAGGAGCCCGCACCCGCAGGCGTTGAGAAGGTATCGTTCACGGCTAATATCGAGCAGACCAAAACTGGTCTTGATGCTGAGAATAAGACCACTTGGGTTAATGGTGACAAGGTGGTAATCGGTACTTACACATTCACCTATGCTGATGGCGTCTTCAGCTGCATAGCTGATGGTGTAACGAGCCTTTTGAATACGAAGGTAACCGCTATTTATTCCAATAAGGGTAATAACCAGATTGACTCGGAGGCCGGTGTTGCCGGTGCCGTACTGAAGGCTGAGAATCAGGTACTGACTGAGGCCGGTGGGCTCAACTTCGCTGTTACGAGCGCTTTCCTGAAGTTCACGACCACGGGTACCGTTACCTTGAAGGGTACGAATGACCTTTTCTCGGCTGAGTCGGTTACGATTGCTGAGGCTGGTGAGCACTATGTTGCTATCAATCCTGTAAATGCAACTTTGAGTTACACGATTGATGAAACGGAGTGCAAATCTATTACGATGAACTTTGTTGCACAGATGATATATAACCTCGGTGCTTTGAACGCACCCAGCACCACTTGGGCCTATGCTGGCAATTGGGAAGTTGATTGGAATGTTGATCACGCTCTTTATGAGGAAGCAGATTACTATGTGGCTCGCAATGTAGATTGCCATGCAAATACGGAATTTAAGTTTAAAGCTGTAGGTAATTGGGATAACTCTCGAGGACAAGCCGATGCTACGATTGGCAAGTGGACTATTTGTGGTCAAGACAATATTAAAATTTCGGATGCAGGCAAATATGATTTCTATTTGAGCAAGGATTGTACTCAGTATCTGGTAATCTCTGCCGGTACTGTTCTTCCCGAGATGATTGGTAAGACGACTGTATATCTGAATGCCGGTTCCTATTGGGATAAAGACGGGGCTTGGTTTGTCGCCCATTTCTGGAAAGAGAAGGGTATTGCGTGTGATGCCAAAATGACAAAAGTTTCTGGAAATTATTATGAGGTAGATGTTACTGAAGGTTATAATAACGTAATTTTCCTTCGAATGAAAGAAAATGCAACTGATTTAAGCGACATCTGGAATCAAAAATCGGCTCAGACAGGAGATCTCAAATATACATCTACTCTCAACATGTACACTATCACAAAAGAAGATGGCACTGGAGCTTGGGGGTTGACCAAATTATACCTTGTTCCCAATTCGAACTGGAAAACCGCAGGTCGTATGGCTGTTGCTTTATTGACCGGGGATAAGACTACGACGACTTGGGTTGATATGACTAATGTTGATGGCGATCTCTACGAGGTTAGCATTCCTAAAGATGGTAATACCTATACATGGGTCATCTTCTGCCGCATGAATGGTGAAACGGAAGAGAATAACTGGGACAACAAATGGGATCAGACGAATGACCTCGAAATCCAAACTGATGGCAAAAATTGCTGGACTATTGCCGATGGAGCTTGGAGTAATGGTGGTGGTGCCTGGAGCACGAAATAATTGCTTATTATTTATAGAAAAATGCGATCAGAAATGGTCGCATTTTTTTGTTGGAGATTTAGAGGGGTAAGGAGTTTAATGAAGTTAAGGAGATTAAGGAGTGGCCGTAAAAAATTCTCCTTAAATTCAGAAGCTGTTTGAATTTTATTTCGAGCTTATTTGAGAGCTATTTTCGAGTAGCTGTTCATTTCGAAGATGCAGGTAATAGCGGGCTATTATCAAATCTTCGGAATGGACAGATGCCGAAAAGAGCCTCAAAGAGGCCGAAACTGATTTTCTGAGTAACGGCCTAACATATTTAATAAAATTCAAAACAGCTTCTTATTAAACTCCTTGTATTCCTTATATTCTTTGTAAACCAATTTCCTCAATTCCTTACCCCTCCTTGCTCGTGTTGAGGAGGTCGAGGATTTCGTCGAATTGGGTGGGGTGGAACCAGTGGATTTGTTCGTCGCGGCGGAACCAGGTGAGTTGGCGTTTGGCGTAGCGGCGCGAGTTGCGCTGGATAAGTTCGATGGCCTCGTCGAGGGTCAGCTCGCCGTCAAAGTGGCGGAAGAGCTCCTTATAGCCGACTGTTTGGAGGGAGTTCAGGTGGCGCAGGGGGTAGACACGGCGCACCTCCTCTATAAGGCCCTCCTCGATCATCATCTCGACACGCCTGTCGATGCGCTCGTAGAGCACCTCACGGGGCATATCGACGCCGATTTTGACAATCTCGAAGTCACGTTTGCGCGTAGTACCGGTACGCAACTCGGAGTAGGGGCGGCCCGTTTGGAGGCAGACCTCCAAGGCACGCAGCACACGCGCAGGGTTTTGGCGATCGACCTGCTCCCAGTAGGCGGGGTCGAGCTCTCGCAGCTGCTCGCTTAGCGATTCCAGCCCCTGGTGTTGCAGTCGCCCGGCAAGCTCTTTGCGCAGCTCCTCGTCGGCCCGGGGCAGGTCGTCCATTCCCTCGCAGAGGGCCTGCACATAGAGTCCCGAGCCACCCACGGCAACCACCGTTTCGTGCTTCGCAAAGAGGTGTTCAAGGATTTCGAGGGCCAGGATTTCGTAGCTGCCGCAGTTCAGGCAATCCTCTAAGTCGTGCGAGGCAATGAGGTGGTGCTCAGCTGCTTGCAGTTGTTCGGGCGTGGGCTGTGCCGTGCCGATGGGGATGCCACGGTAGAACTGCCGCGAGTCCATCGAGAGGATGGGTGCGGCAAAGTGGCGGGCCAGGCGGATGCTCAGATCCGTCTTGCCCGAACCGGTGGGGCCAACGATAACTATCAGGCGCTTCACCTTGCTTTCAATTTAGTAGCGGTACTCGTCATCGACCGAGTCGTCGCCCTCGAAGTCGTTAAATCCGCCCATCATCTCGTCGAAAATCGAACCTTCATCCTCGGCCAGGCCCGCCTCGTATTGGTCGGGGGTGGCTCCGTGGGCAAAGGCCTCGCGCGGGTAGCTGAAGTCGGGGTCGGCGGCCACGACATCCATCAGCTCGAGGAAGTAGGCACGGTCACCGAACAGGTCGAATTGGTAGACTAAGCGGTCGTGAACGTGGCGCATAATCTGCTCGAGGGTGACGCTCTCCATGGCCAGCGGGGCCGAGGGGTCCTCCGCATCGCCCATCCCCATATCCATCAGGGTAAACTCGCGCAGCTTCTCCCAGCGGTCGTCGGCCGAGTAGAACGAAACCATCCCCTCCTCATACTCCAGGCACTCGCGCAGGAAGTCGTGGAAGGCGAGCAGGGTCATATTCGAGGGAACCTCGTAGTCGCGAACGAAGTGGTCGTTCTCGTCGCTCAGCATGCGGAATTTGAAAATTACAGCCATACTTCTATTTTTTATGTTATACAATCTCTTGTAGCCACTGCATGGTGTCGATGCCGTCGGCATAGTCCGTAAGGCTCGGGGCCTGGGCTCCGCCCAAAGGCGTGGGGTAGTGGCGACCCACGATGCACTGGATTTGGTCGCGGTGTGCCTCTATCCACTCGCTCACCTGCTCGGGGTTGCGATAGCGCTTCAGGGCTATCTCGCACAGGGCGGCCGAGAACTCCTCGCCCTCACGGAGCAGGGCTCCTCCCAAGTCGCAGTATTCGGCTCCCTGCATGCGGAGCAGGGCCCGTCGGTGGCGGTAGTTCTCCTCGTAGAGGGGATTCATCGGGGGCACGGTCACCCTTAGGCCGTATCCCTCGGGGGCCAGCACCATCGAGATGTTGCGGCAGCCAAGGCCCGAGTAGGCGAACAGATCGTCGGCCAGGGCTTGGAGCTCCTCCTCGCTCTCCTCTCCGGTCAGCACAGCTACTGACGAGCGGTTGCCGCGCAGCAACAGCTGCTTGTCGGGGTAGTGTGAGCGGAAGTGGCGCACGGCCTCGTCGCTACCCGTGGCAATCAGGGCGTCAAACTCTTCGTCGCTATCCATCGCCACGGGAATCGAGGGGTCAATCAGCTGTAGCTGCCCGACAACCCACTCCATCAGTACACGATCCTTCGACGAGGGTTTGACAAGGGCCCGATGGCCCGCCAGCACCACACAGAGCAGGTCGAAAAAGCCCACCAGGGGGATATTTCCGGCCATGACGATTCGGATGCACCGAGGGGTGGCGACGGGGAGCGTAGGGTAGTGCTTCATCCACTGCTCCAGCCCCTTACGCTCCAGCATCGTGCGTGAAATCGTGTGGGCGGCACGCACTACTTCGCGAGCCAAAAACCAGGGGTTGGCCCGCACAGCCTCCTGCACCACGGGGCTTTGTTCATTCAGCTCCGAGAGGCGCTTGCCAAGTTGGCAAATGCTCGCTATCCGATTCATCATAAAGCAAAGGTAATAAATAATTGGGAAATGGGGGTTGAAAAGATGAAAAAAAGTGCTAATTTTGTCCTGCAAAAGCAAAACCAAAAATCAAACAACGATGAAAAAAGAGTGGAATGATGTGCGCGAGTTTCATGAAAAATTCGGCCATCCCGTGGCTTCGGAGCCGCGCATGATTGATAAAAAACGGGCCCTGAGCCGTGGAAAGTGGATGAACGAGGAGGTGGCCGAGTTTCTGGTGGCCGACGATATCTACGAGCAGGCCGATGCGATGATTGATTTGATCTACTTCGCCCTCGGTACCTTGGTTGAGATGGGGCTGGAGGCCGATGAACTCTTCGAGATTGTACAGCGTGCCAACATGGCCAAGCTCTGGCCCGATGGCAAACCCCACTACAACCCCAAGGATGGCAAAGTGATCAAGCCCGAGGGTTGGGAGGATCCGGCACCCAAGATTCGCGCCTGGATTGATGGCGTGATTGCTGCCAAAAAGAGGGCCTGAAAAGGGGCCTAAAAGGGACTTTGTGGGGCCAATTTGAACCAAAGACGACTTTTCGGGTCGTCTTTTTTCGTGCGGTTGCATAATTTTTTCTATATTTGCACGATTATATAGGTATGAAAAGAGTTTTATATATCGCTTTGGCGCTCTTCGTGGCCCTCGGTGTGGTTCGCTGCTCCGACGACGAGGAGACGCTGCTCGCTACCCAGCAGACAACAATCTTAAACTTCCTGACCAAGACCCTCAAGCTGATTTCGGAGACCGAGGCGCAGAGTGAGTCGGTACAGCAGGATGAGCCCTCCTTCTACACCGTATTGGGTGATGGGGCTTATCGCTGGATTAAAACCTACTACAACGAAAGCCGCCGTAATATGCCTGTGGTGCGTGCCGGAAACCGTGTCGAGCTGACCCTGAGTGTCTACACCTTCAGTGGCCAGAAGATTACCGAGAGTACCCTGCCTCTCTATACCAACGACGAGGAGAAGCGCTCGTCGCTCGAGCGTGCAGGTCTTGACCTGACCTATTGGACCTTTGAACCCTATGTGGTCGAGGTCGGTGCCGGTGACACAATAAAGGGGCTGGAGCTTGCGTTGGTGGGTTGCCGCGAGATGGACGAAGTGGAGCTCTATATGACCTTTCAGATGGCCTACGACCGTGATTGGCTGGCAACCGTGCCTCCCGATAGCGCCGTAGCGGTTTTTTATACGATAAATAAGGTGGAATAATGAATAACAACATGATATTGAAGAGAATACACAAGGTCGGCATCCTGTCGGCCCTAGCCCTTTGGGTGGTGGCCTGTGCCGATCCCCATGATCGCCTCTACGACGGTATTGAGGGCCAGGCTCTCGGTGGCTGGATGGAGAAGTACCACCCCGAGTTGCTCAATAACAAGCAGGCCGATGGTGAGTACTATGTCGACATAATTGATGCGGGTGACCCCTCGAAGCCGGTCAATGATACGGTCTATTGGGTGCGCCTCGAGTTTACGGGGCGTGATTTGGCGGGTAATGTCTGCCTGACGCGCGACGAACTTACAGCCCGTCAGATTGGCAGCTTTACGAAGTATACCCACTACGTACCCTTCTATCGCTACTGCGGAGAGGAGTCCTCGAACCTGCTCGATGGTATGCATCTGGCGCTGCGCAACCCCCTTACTCTGAGTGCCGAGTATGCCGCCAAGCGAGGTCTGGATCCGGAGGTGACTCTCGGCCTGGGTGCCGAGGTGGTGCTCTATATGCCCTCGACCATCGTGGGAGGACTGAGCGGCAGTGGCGGTTATGAGGGCCAGGACTCCTATTCGCTCAGCTCGTCGCGCCCGCTGATAGTGCGTATGAAGGTGGTAGATTTGGTGAAGAATCCCCTCGAGGCCGAGGGTGGTGAGGTAGATGCCTTTGCGGAGCAGAATGGCGGCCTGAAGCCCGTTGAGAAGAGCGAGGAGAGCGACCAGGAACAGACCACGACGCGAGGAGCCGAGGAGCCCCAATACAATGACGGCTACGCCTGGCGCACGGCCAACGATACCATCCCCCAGCTCTATATCAACCACACCTTCCGCCCGCAGGTCGATGCCGATAAGCTGCTCAAGTACCGATCGACCTACCGCTCCTCCGTGGCCCCCTATAACGACATGGCCAACCTCGATCGCCAAATTAACCAGGCCCTGCTCGACCGCTTCGGTGAGGGTACCCTCGAGGGGGACTCGGTGAAGATGAGCGGAATGGCCACGGTGTGGTACATCGGTCGCTTCCTCGACGGATTTATCTTCGATACCAACATCGACGAGGTGCAGAAGCTCATCTATGGCAAGGTTGAAACCGAGGGCTCGGCCATCGGAATCACCCCCTCCGAGGATAAAGACTCCTACGTCGCCTCGTGGTACTACACCATTCCCCAGCTTCGCTACGGACAGTGGGCTGCCGTGGTCAGCACCTCGACCTACAACTATGGAGCTACGGGCCAGGATGGTGAGACCACGAACAATACCACCACCAGCGGCTACGATACGAGCTACTACGATATGATCAACTACTATAACTATATGAACTCCTACTACGGTAACTCCTATTATGGCGGTTACTACGGGAACTACTATAACAACTACTACTACGGTTACTACGACAACTACTACTACGACAGCTCGAATCTAACCACCACGACCACGACCACCGTCTCGACCGAGATTCAGTCGTATACACCTTTGTTATTCCAGATTTACATCGAACCCAAGTAATTTTTGTGATAGTGCCCCACCTGCGGCACTTCCCTCATCGGGGCGAATGGGCAGTACGTCAAGTACAGCCCATCCGCCCCGATTTCACGAAGCACCCCATCTGGGGCACTCTGACAAAAATTGGTTGAGGGTTTGCGGCCTGTTATTAAAAGGGTCGTTACGACCCCAGCCCATCGTTGGTTTTAAGGCCGAGCGTTGCAACTACCGCCTTCTGACAAAAACCGTCGTAACGACGGCCCTATTTTTTTTATTAGCAATTAGCAATTAGGGATTGGGATTAGGGATTAGGGATTAGGGATTAGGAATTAGGGATTAGGGATTACGGATTAGGAATTAGGAATTAGGGATTAGGAATTAGGAATTATTTTTGAACTTCAAAATTTCA